>CAYJJJ010000015.1:4250-28241 GCA_964370465.1 uncultured Oscillospiraceae bacterium | reverse complement strand
TACGGTGCATTTTTTTGTATCAATTAAAATCAAAGAAAAATGTTGTATAGCTGCCCTGTGCGCTCTCAAGCGTCATCTTAATATTGTGTCTGCTTGCTATCTCTTTAGCGATAGGAAGCCCAAGTCCTGTGCCCTCTTTGTTTTTCTCATGACGGCTTTTGTAGAATCTATCGAAGATATATGGCATATCATCTTTTGGAATACCTATTCCATTATCTGTAATTGATAGGATATTGTTTTCAAAATTCACCTGAACAGTACCGTTTTCAGGGGAGAATTTTATAGCATTATCAAGGACGATCATAAGCATCTGACGAAGTCTGCCGTAGTCGCCGATATAGCTGTGTATTTCGCAGTCGCGAGTTAAGCTGACCTCAATGTTTCTGTGAAGGGCAAGCTGTCTGCAGCTTCTAATAGTATCGTTTACAACCTCGCAGAGATTAACCTCGTCGTGCTCAATATCAAACTCTGAGTGTTGCAGTTTTGATAGGTCGAGTAGGTCGAGAACAAGCCTTGATAAAAGCTCGCTTTCTTTTAGCATCTGGCGGTGGTATTCATCAACTTCTTCGGGGTCGGTGATAATTTTATCGTTTAAAGCCTCAAGGCTTCCCTTTATAACGGTAACGGGGGTTTTAAGCTCGTGGGAAACATTCGAGAGGAAATCCCGTCGGAGCATATCTAGCCTATCGCTTTGATTTTTTGCCTCGTAAAGACGGTCTGAAAGATTGTCTATAACCGTTGCAAGCTCGCCTATCTCATCTTTTAGTTTGACACCTGTCTTTGCGCTGTAATCGCCATCAGCAAGTGCTAGGGCTGTGTTTTTCATCTTGCGAAGTGGGTCGGTGAACTGGTGTGAGAGTAAAAATGAGATAATACTCGCAACTAAAAGCGCTCCGCCTATTGAAGCGGTAAGAAGAAGCAAGCTACTACTAACAAGGTTATCAATTCCCGAAATCGGCTGATGGAGAAGCAAAACGCCTATTATACGCTCGCCGTTCATAGAGTAGATTGGAGTGCCGACTGTAAGGGTTGCGCTGTTTATAACAGTGCTGAAATTCTCTGAAAATTCAGTTTTTCCATTGAGTGCCTCAGTGATAATAAGCTCAGCATCGTTTGGGAGCTCATTTAGTGAATAAAGGTCACCTCCGCCAAACATGGTGCCTGTATCAGGTGCCACAACCCAGATATCGCCCTCATTCATCGAGATGTAAAGCTCTAAATAGTCGGTGAGATTTAGCGAAGAATTTGCGAATCCCTTTGAGATGTTTTCGGCTATACCGATAGCTCTTGACTCCATGCTGTCCCTATAAATGTTTGTGGTGTTCCAGCGGAAGATGAAGTTAAATACGGAAATCATAATGAAGATTAGCGATAGCAAAGCTAAGATAAAGTGCAGGGTGAGCTTTCGGTTTATCTTACTCTCCCACATCTTCGCTCTCCATAAATTTATATCCGACGCCCCAAATGGTCTTTATCTCCCAGTTTGGGTGAGGGTAAGCATCAATTTTCGCTCGAAGCCTTTTTATATGGCTATCAACAGTTCTGCTGTCGCCGAAGTAGTCGTACCCCCAAAGTGAAGAGAGGAGGTTGTCCCTTGAGAAAACTTTGTTTTTCTCAGCGGCAAGCGTCCAGAGGAGTTCGGTTTCTTTTTTAGTAAGCGTTACAGTGTCGCCATTAATTGTAACCTGATATTTATCAAGGTCGATTTTAAGATTATCAATTGTGATAACGTTATTAGCGCTCTCATTTATATTTATTCGACGAAGTATCGCTTTGACACGAGCCATAACTTCCGCCGGTGAAAAAGGCTTTATAACATAGTCGTCAGCGCCAATTTCAAGACCCATAATTCTCTCGAAATCCTCGCCCTTAGCAGTTACCATAATTATCGGCACATTGCTTTTTTTGCGGATTAGTTTGCAAACTTCAAAACCGTCCATAACAGGCATTGAAACATCGAGTAGGATAATATCAAATTCATTGTCGTTGAAGGCGTCATAAGCCTCACCACCATCAAAGGTGCAAACAGCCTCAAATCCCTCGCTTATTGCATATTTCGAGAGGATAGAGGTTATCTGAACATTGTCATCGGCAATTAGCATTTTCGGCATAATAATTCTCCTTTAGCTTTTTTATTCTGCTTTAATTATAGTTATATTTTGTGTCAAAATTATGTAATAATAAGCCCGAGTGAGCTGAGTGTGAATATCCATAAAAACAGAGTTACAACAGAGAAAAGTGAGGAAAAGACGACGAATTGACCTGCGAGTGCACCATCACCACCGAGTTTTTGCGCTGTTGAATATGAAGATATGGCGACAGGGCTTGCGAGGATTGAAAATATCGCTAACAGATACTCACCTTTGATATTAAAGAGAAAAGCAACAGGAATGAATAAAAGCGGCAAGAGGATAAGTTTACAAAAAATACCGATAAGTAGAGGTTTTTTATACCTTAATGTATCACTGAACTTAAATGAAGCACCAAGTGCTATAAGGCCTACTGGGGAAGCGGTGTTTCCCACTGAACGCAGTGGACCTAATACTATATCAGGTATGTTGATATTTAAAAGATGAAACCCAAATGCCAAAAAAGCGGCTACCACTATCGGGGTTTTAGCTATAGTTAGCACGACCGACCGTACACTTGATTTAGACTCACCATAGAACTCAAAAGCAAAAATTGAAAATATGTTAAAGATAGGTACAACAAATGCAATTAGCAGTGAAGCTGTGGTTATTCCAGACTGCCCGTATAAAGTGCTTGCAATTGAAATGCCGAATATGATAAAATTACTGCGGAAGATAGCTTGCGAGATAACGGATTTTCTGCGGTTATCTTTATCCGCTATCCGTCCGACAAGCAACCCGATAATTGCGGCAACAGTAGCGGCGCCTGTCCCTTGCAGTATAAAAGTAAGGTCGAAATGTTCCTCGATATCTACGCTGTAAACATTCATGAAAAGCGAAAACGGAAGTGCTACACCGAAAACAAAGCTGTTGAGTGCTTGCGCGGATTTGTTGTCGATAAGAGATAAGCGGTTGAAGACAAATCCTAATAGAAGATAGATAAATATTGGAAAAACAACCTCAAATGATAAAAGTAAATTAGCCATAGATGCCCCCTAATAAGGGTATTATAACATAAATCTTAGCGCTAAAACAACAAAAGGAGATAAAATGGACGAGAAAAAAATAGCGAGAATTAATGAGCTTGCAAGAAAAAGCCGTGAAGAGGGGCTGAGTGAAGTTGAACAGACAGAGCAGAAAAAACTGCGGGAAGAGTATATCGCGAGTTTTAGAAATAACCTAAAATCAACCCTTGATAACACTTATATAGTTGATGAGAATGGCAACAAAAAGAAACTCGGTGAAAAAGAATGACCAACATAACAAACACAACCTTCAAAGGTGCCGTTTTCGACCTTGATGGAACTATAATAGATTCACTCCCGTTTTGGAAGAATATGAACAACTACTTGTTTGAAAAACACTGCAAAGGATTAGTGGTTGATGAGAGCAGAATTCGAGGGATGAGCCTTAAAATTTCTGTTGAATATATCGTCGATGAGCTTGGCGCTAACGCTACAAAAGAAGAGCTTTTAGAAGAGATAGTAAGTGGGATGAAAAAAGCATACCTCGAGGATATTCCAGCGAAAAAAGAGGTGCGGGATATTGTGATTCGCCTTTTTGAAAGCGGTGTGCCGATGACTGTCTGCACTGCTTGTGATTTAGCCCTTGCAAAAGGTGCGCTTAAAAGACTCGGTTTAATAGATTGCTTTTCGGAAATTGTCAGCTCACATGAAATTTCAATGGATAAAACAAAACCATTGATATACAAACTAATGTCGGAGAAGATGGGTATTCCAATCTCTGATTTAGTTATGTTTGAAGATACATACAGTTGTATGGCGGCGGCAAAAGAGGCGGGGATGAGAGTTATTGCAGTTGAGGATGAAATGAGTGCCACAGATAGACCTTTGATAGAAGAAATTGCCGATGAATATATAGTTTTTAGAGGATAGGAAATTTATGAAAATATATGGTTTTGATTTTGATGAAACAATTACTTACAAGGATTCAACCTATTTGTATTTAAGGTTTTGTTATAAAAAATACCCAGCTGCTAAAAAGACGGTTTTTAAAGCTCTCTACAACGGACTGCTCTTCAAACTCGGACTTCGCGACAGAGCGCAGATGAAAACGGCGGTCTTTTCGTTTTTAAAGGATGTTGACGCCAAAGAGTCGGCGGCGCTTTTTTGGGCGGAGAATAAAGACCAGATAAAACCTTTTTATCTAAAGAGGGATAGAAAAAATGATGTTATTCTATCGGCGTCACCGAGGTTTCTACTTGAAGATATCTGCGAAGAGCTTGGAGTTATGCATTTGATAGCGACGGAAATGGACTTAAAGACCGGCAGAATAGATATAAACAATCACGGTGAGAATAAAGTTGTAAGACTTCGTGCAGAAATTCCGGACTTTGATATGGAGGAGTTTTACACCGACTCAAAAATAGATACACCACTTGCGAAACTCGCAAAGAAGGCGTATCTTGTTTTAGATGATGAGATAGTTGATTTTTTTAGGGAGTGATTTAAGTGGAGCGGGATATATTGCACTGTGATGCCAACGGCTTTTATGCTTCCGTTGAGCTTCTTTTTAACCCGCAATTTAAAGATAACCCTGTTGTCGTCGGTGGCAACGAGGAAAATCGCCATGGAATTGTTTTAGCAAAAAATGAAGTGGCAAAAAAATACAATATAAAAACAGGGGAGCCGCTCGCATTTGCAAGGAATAAGTGCAAAGATTTGGTTGTTTTGCCCCCTCACCACGACTTGTATGCCGCATACTGTGATATGATTAATGAAATTTATCTGCGGTATACAGATCTCGTTGAACCTTTTGGAATAGATGAGAGCTGGCTTGATATAACAAACTCAAAACAGCTTTTCGGCGGCGACCCAAAAGAAATAGCAGACAAAATAAGAGCTGAAGTCTACAGAGAACTAGGGCTCACTGTGTCTGTCGGAGTTTCGTTTAACAAGATATTTGCAAAGCTCGGTAGCGATATGAAAAAACCCGATGCCACAACCGTTATAACAAAAGGCGACTATAAAGATAAAATATACGGACTGCCGGTATCGGATCTTATTTTTGTTGGAAAAGCAGTCAATGAGTTTTTGAGTAAATGTGAAATAAAAACAATAGGAGAGCTTGCCGCTGCAGACAGAGTGTTTTTGGAGCGTGCACTTGGAAAGGTGGGCGTCACTCTATCGATTAATGCGAGGGGTGAGGACAGCTCACCGGTTAACTCATATTATAAAGAAAATGTTCCGAAAACGGTCGGCAACGGACTGACATTTCGCCGAAATCTCGTAAACTTAGGCGAAATAAGCTCAGGCCTTACTCACTTGTGCGACAGCGTTGCCTCGAGACTCCGCAAAAAAAAGCTACGCGCAACCGGCGTAGCTGTATCAGTTAAATTTTTTGATTTTAGCCATATCTCAAAACAGCGAAGCTTGAAAACCTCAACCGACCTTGCAAAGGTCATATATGGTGAGGCATTATCACTTACAAAAGAGTGCTGTGGTGGAAAAGCGATAAGAGCGCTTACAGTAACCGCAATAAATCTTGTGGATAGTGATAATATGGGACAGCTGTCGTTCTTAGAGCCGCTCCAAAATACAAAAAAGCAAGAGCAGCTTGAGAATGCAATGGATAAAATTCGCGATAAATACGGCAAGGGCAGCATAAAGCTTGCAAACACTGTCGATACCAATTTAGGAATAGACTTTGATAAGGATTACGACTAAATTAGTATTTAAGCCAAATTTTTCCGATTAGTCGCAACTAACGTTCATCGAAAAATAAACCTTTGTTATTGGTATAGTGGAATAAAGCTTTTTTTATGAAGTCCTCAGTAATCTCGAAATGCTCAGCGAGCTCATATATTTCGCGGTGCCCGTTTCGCATAGCTTCACAGAGTTCTTCATAGGGGAGGTATCTCTCGATTGCAGTCCTATCGGCACATCTTTCACAACGTTCAATAGTAAGCTTATCAGTGTCAAATTTATAAAGAGTACCGGTCTTGCAATGGCCGTACTCATGCATGAGAATCTCTTTGAGTTCTCTCTCGTTTGATTGATAAGAGTTGTCAATAAAGATGCCGTAGTCGGACTTGTTTAGTGAAATTGTCACAGCAGAAGCAAATCCGATATTGTCATAGAAAATATCGTAGTTGTTCTGTTTGAAGTCCGAGTAAATGGTTTCAAGTTTAATCAAGGTTACCACATCCTTTTATATTATTTATACTGTAACACATTTTTTGTACAATAAACAGTACTAAAATAGACAATTATTTCCCCGAAATAAAACGTTTTTGCTAAATGATTACCCCTTTTTTGCTATTTGTAGAAAATGCTTGACTTTTAATTGTTTTTTTGATATCATACTGTCATAACGGTATAAATGGTGGTTGGTGGCTTTATTATTGCTGTATGATATTTAGCGGCAATTGTAAAGGCACTGTTTTTTTGTCTATTATATATTTGGGGTACTGGGAAAAATGCAAAAATTTAGCTTAATAAAAGAAAAATCGTTTTACAAAATGCTTGCTTCAATAGCGACGCCGATAGTTTTGCAAAATCTTGTGAGCTTTGCAGTTCAGATTGCGGACAGTTTAATGGTAGGTGCTTTAAACGAAACAGCGTTTTCAGCAGTAAATCTTGCCAATCAAATGAGCTTTATTTTTATGATATTCTGTTTTGGTTTTGCCTCGGGTGGCTCGATGCTGATTGCTCAATATTGGGGCAAAAAGGATATAAAGACGATAAGCAAAATCGTATCGTTTACCGTGTCATTAATGGTAATTATTTCATTTATATTCGCAGCAATAGGAGTGCTATTTCCTGAGTTTGTCATGCGACTGTATACTCCAGATCAAGCTCTGATAACAGAAGGGGCAAAATACCTTCGTGTTATGACAATAAGCTTCTTGTTTTACGGTATATCAAACACCTACCTTATGATACTTCGCAGTGTCGAGCAGGTGAAGTTTCCTCTATTTGTAGGATTTATATCGTTTTTATTAAATGTATTCTTTAACTATGCGTTTATCTTCGGTGAGTTTGGGTTCCCAGAACTTGGAGTGGTTGGTGCCGCAATCGGAACACTAATAGCCAGAGCAACTGAACTACTACTCGCTATTATATATAATGTTAAATTTGGCAAAAATGCTAAAATCACTATAAAAAATATGCTAAAACCCGAAAGATGGCTTGTGAAAGATTATTTCAAGCACGCATTGCCGGTGGTTTTCAACGAGATGCTTTGGGGAATAGGTTCTTCAATACATGCAGCTATTTTTGGCAGGATGGGTCAGGCGGCGGTTGCGGCGACTTCGGTTGTAGGAACTGTTATGCAGATAGGTCAGATGGCGATATTTGGACTTGGCAACGCAACAGCTATTATTGTCGGCAAGGCAATAGGCGCAGGCGATGTTAAAAGGGCCCGTGACACTGCATACACGCTAAATGTCTTATCGGTATTTGTCGGAATATTTGCAGCGGTTGTGATATTTTTGAGCGGTGGAATTTTCATAGACCTCTACGAACTGCCAGAGAGCACAAAAGTAATTGCAAATGAAGTGCTTATAGTCGGTGGGATTATGGCGTTTGTTCTCTCGATTGAGTTTGTTAATCTAATTGGTGTTTTGCGAGCAGGAGGCGATGTAACATTTGTCCTAAAGCTCGATTTGCTCTCGATGTGGCTTTTTGCCGTTCCAGCAGGTGCGTTGGCAGGACTTTACTTTAATGCACCAGTATGGCTTGTATATTTCTTTGTTAGAAGTGATGCTATTATAAAAGGCGCTGGAGCGTTTGTGCGAATGTTGCAGGGAAAATGGGTAAGGAATATAACGAGAGACTTCGATTAGTCGTCATATTACACAGCGATAATTGTAGAAATTGCACGAAAAACGTTTTATTTGGCAATAAATTGTATTATGAACTTGACATTAAAAGTTTTTTGAAGTAGACTAATAGAAATAGTGAGTTTATTTCTCGGAGGAGAGCTTGAAAAACAATTTTTTTGACGACAAAAAGATATCGACAGTAATTGAAGAATATGCTCCACTTGTCAAAAAAAGACTTATGCGAGTTAAGGGATTTGATTTTTATAAGGACGACCTTTTCCAAGAAGGCATGATAGGACTTATGAAAGCGGCTATAAGCTTTGATGAGAGCAAAGGAGTTCCTTTCTCAGTATATGCAAATATATGTATAGATAGCAAGATAAACGGTGCAATAGCCACCTATAATAAAGTCGGCAACAAAATACTCACAGATGCTGACATATTAGATGAAAATATCAAGGCTGAAAACCCAGATATTCAAATAAACCTCGAAACAAAAATGCGGCTTGAAGCAGTAATTCACAAGATGGAGCTTTTATCGCAGTCAGAGAGGGAAAATTTAATGCTGTTCCTCGAGGGACTCAGTTACGAGGAGATAGCAACAAAACTTGGCACAACGGTAAAGACAGTAGAAAATGCGCTTTATCGAGTACGCCGTAAACTTCGGTAAAAAGCAGGGTGCTTTTTATATATTATCAAAACCCATAAGCAAAATTAAAAGGCAAATACACGGTCGGTTAACGAGCTTGGGGCATCAAAAAAAAGGTAGGTATATCAAATGTTTAGCGACAGAAATCTAAATTGTAAAGAGTGTGGAAAAGAGTTCGTTTTCACAGCAGGTGAGCAGGAGTTTTATGCAGCAAAAGGATTCGTAAATGATCCTCAGAGATGCAAAGATTGCCGTGACAACCGTAAAGCTGCTGCAAGAAGTACAAGAGAGTACTTTGCTGCAACTTGTGCTAAGTGTGGAGCAGAGGCTAAAGTTCCTTTCAGACCACATGAAGACCGTCCCGTATATTGCAGCGAGTGTTTTGCAAGTATGAGAGATGAAGCGTAAGATATTTCGCTTTTAAAGACAGCAGGTTTATACCTGCTGTTTTTTTCTTGTTTTTTTCTCAAAATAAGTATATAATAAAGAAAGATATTAAAACAAAAAGAGAGGTAAAATCATGTTTACTAAAGAAACAATTATCGATGAAATTCTAAAAACAAAACCAGAGGCTGCAGAGCATCTTTTAGCTATGGGAATGCATTGTCTTGGCTGTCCTGCCTCTCGTGCAGAAACTTTAGAAGAAGCTTGCGAAGTTCACGGTGTCGAGGTAGATGAGCTACTAATTAAGCTCAACAGCTAAGTGACAATAAGTTAAATATCTGATGTCTGCATACCAGTTATAAAGCTATGATTTCTGGTATCTGTCATCTGGCGGGGTCGGTTGCGAAACCGGCTCTTTAATTTCGGAGGATATGGTGCGAGTAAGCAACAGGATAAAAACAGCGGCGAATTTTGTGCGTGGGGATAGCCTTTGGGATATCGGGTGTGACCACGGGCATTTATTTGCGTATCTTCTTTTAAATGGAAAGATAAAAAGTGCTGTAGCTTCCGACATCTTAGAAGGGCCGCTTTTAAAAGCAAATGCGACTGTTTTGAAGTATAACCTATCAGATAGGGTGCAACTGCTGCAAAGTGATGGCATAAGGGCGGGATTTTGCCATACAAGCGATATAGCGATACTCGGTATGGGCGGCGAGCTTATAGCTTCGATAATAGAGAAAGATATTCAGGAGTTTAAAGGGAAAAACCTGATACTCGGGCCCATGAGTAGAGATAGCAGTTTGCGTTTGTTTTTAACCCAAAATGGGTTTTCTATAAAAGAGGAAAAAGTAGTCCTTGAGAGGACAAAAATATACACGATTATAAATGCGCAGTATAGTGGTGAGATTGCACCGAAAGAAAATAGTTACCAATATATTGGAGAGGTCGTTATATCCGATGAAAAAGGGCAAACTTATTTAAGCAAACAAATAGAGCTTCTACGCAGAAAGTGTATTAAAAATAAAGATTTGGCAGAAGTGTTAAAAAAACTTGAGGAGATGCAAGAAAGATGAAAACAGTAGCTGATATATACAATATTATAAATGCACACGCCCCTTTTGAAACGGCATTTTCTTGGGATAACGTAGGTCTTATATCGGGCGATATGGGTAGCGCTGTGAGCGGTGTTGTTTTGTCACTCGATTTAACAGATGCGGCAATTGATAAAGCTTTGTCTTTGGGCGCGAATCTTATTGTAACCCATCACCCTGCCATCTTCTCGCCACTAAAAACGCTTCCTCAAAATATGCCGATTTTAAGGGCCTACAAAGAGGATATTGCGGTAATATCCGCTCACACAAACTTCGATTTGGCGAAAAATGGCGTCAACGACAGCTTGTGCAAACTTATCGGTGGCACAGTTTTAGAAGACGATTGTCCTGAATATAGAGTATTAATGATAAAGAAAAGCAATGCGGCGGCAGTTGCGGCGATTGTTAAGGAAAAAATAGGGTGCGACAGTGTTCGCTATACAAAAACAGGTATGCAGATAGAAAAAATGCTTGTAATCGGTGGGTCTGGTGGCGACTATATAAAAACCGCAAAAGAGATAGGGTGCGATGCTATTCTAACAGGTGAAGTGAAACACTCCCACCATTTAGAGGCTATAGGGCAAGGTGTTGTTATAATCGAAGCGGGGCACTATTACACCGAGGTGCAGTCGATGAAGATTTTTGAACAGCTACTAAATGGCGAAATAGAAACTACATTTTTTGAGGACTGCTGTCCTTATATGAGTGTTTAAGAGGGGTTTATGGCTTTAGACGCAATTTTTATAAACAGAATAACAGATGAGATAAAAGAGCACTCACTCGGTGGCAGAGTTGAAAAGATAACTATGCACACAAGAGAGGATATAGTGCTTGTTATACGTGGGAAAAACGGCAGCAGAAGACTGCTTATTTCGGCGTCGGCACTACCGCGAATTTGCTATACGCAAAAGAAGTTTGAAAATCCAAAAACACCGCTTATGCTCTGCATACTACTGCGAAAACACTTGCAAGGTGCAAGAGTTATAGAGATAAAAAAAGAGCTTTGCGAGCGTGTTGTGACGTTTGTTTTTGCTGGGACAGATGAAATAGGGGATAGTTATACTGTAAGCCTTGTAGCGGAGCTTACTGGCAGAAACTCAAATATTATCCTAGTCAGTGGCGAGGGTAAAATTATTGACGCCGCAAGAAGACAGGCATTTGACAGCGAACAGAGCCGAGTTATTCTTCCAGGTGTTGTCTACACTGAGCTTTTAGCGCAAGAGGGTAAACTGCCGTTTTCAGCATCTGGCAGTGAAGTTTACGCAGCGATTAGCGGAGGAGAGTTTCGATTTTTATCAAAGAAATTATCTGAAACAGTATATGGTGTTTCGAGCGCTATTTTCAGAGATATTGTAAGCGAGAGCTTTGGTGACGATATTTCCTCAGCGTCACTTACTAAAGATGAATTTATAAAAGGTTATGAAAAGGTGCGTGATGAAGCGGTATCGGGAGATTATACCTACATAACTAAAAAAGACGGCAGTTTTGTCGATTTTACAGCGTATAAACCGACCGACGCCGAATATATAGAATATGAAAGCCCGTCGGAGCTTCTAAACGATTTCTACACCGAAAAAGAAGAACAAGCCTATAAAAAGAATATCGGTGGGGACCTTTTAAAGCGGGTGCGCAACTTGAGAAAGAGAGCGGAAAATAGAGTTTCAGCGCAGAGCAAAGAGCTGTCTATTAGCCGTGAGCGTGAGAAGATAAAAGAGCGAGCTGACCTTTTGGCGGCAAATCTCTACCTTTTGAAGCGTGGAATGGATAGAGCGGTTGTCTATGACTATATCAATGAAAAAGAAATAGAACTTTCGCTTGATCCGAAAAAAAGTCCTGGTGAGAACGTTTCGGCGCTATATGAGAAATACAAAAAGATGGTGACGGCAGAGAAAATGCTGACCGAGCGGATTGAAAAGGGATATAAAGAGATAGATTATTTAAGCTCAGTTATTGATTTAATTGAGCGTGCGCAGACGAGCGAAGAGCTCTCAGATATCAAAGCGGAGCTTATGCGTGAAGGTTTTTTAAAGTCCTCCAAAAACGATAAAAAAGCAAGGGAATCATCAAAACCGATTGTACTAAAAAGCTCAGATGGGTATGATATTTTAGTCGGTAAAAACAACCGTCAAAACGATATAATAACCCTTAAAACCGCAAGGGCACACGATATATGGTTTCACGTTAAGGATGCACCGGGTAGCCACGTTGTGCTGATAGTCGAGGGGGAAGAGCCGCCGAATAAGTCGCTTGAAGAGGCAGCTATTGCCGCCGCCTATTATTCTTCACAGAGCAAAACCGCAAAAACACCAGTCGATTTAACGAAAATTCGCTTTGTCAAGAAACCATCAGGGGCTATGCCTGGAAAAGTAATCTATACCGACCAGCGGACGGTTTTCGTAAATCCTCAGGACTATGAGGGGATTTTTGGAGGCAGTGCGAAATAGTTAGTAGCAAAATAGCGGAGAGGAGAAAATTATGGATATTATCATGAAGAAATTTTTAAATGCGGAGTATTTTTATGAGAAGGAAAACGAAGCAAAGCAAATTGAAAATGAGGAAGATAGAAAATTTATACTTTCGCTCTTAGAGAATATTCAAGATAGCGTGAATGATTATATATTTTTCACTTCAAAAGGTGAATATAAAAAATATTTCAATTCTCTTATAGAAAGAGGGATAGAGTTTATACCTGTTTGCAAAGCGGATTTAGCTGAAAAATTCGATAAAATATTTGAAGAAGTGGTAGAGAATGATAAAAAGAATAACCCAGACTTTAACTTAGATTTCAGATGGTATATTTTTAGCTGTGAGCTTGTGGAGAGTTTAGAGTGGGAAGCGGCAAAAATGGCATTTGATAAGGCTGAGAAAAGCTCTCTATATATGTTTTCAGAGTGTAGCGACGATGCTTTTCATATCAAAAATGCGCAGCTTTTAACTGCCGTTGATTTGGAAATTTTGTGTGTATATAATTTTGGGGCATCAGATAGATATCTTTTCCCTGATGATTTAAAATGGGTATATGCAACAACGCACCATGAACCAGATTGTGGCCCGTTTTTTCATATCGCAAAATAAGCATAAATATAAAAAAACAACACTGCTAAGTTTAACAGTGTTGTTTTTTTATATATCTATAATTCTACTTTAAAATAATTATCTCAAATTTTATTATTTTGTATCTTAAGATAGTTTATCTTGCTCTTCATTTTTGCCTTTTTTCGAAATAGCATATAAAATAAAACAGGTTGAATTTATAAGAGTTAGCAAAATCATGCCTCCAACAGGACTATTAAACGATGCGCCTAAAAATAGACCGGCAGATGCCGATACCAAAGCGCTTACAATATATACATAAATCAAACCCATAATTATTTCCCCTATAATGCTACTTTACCTACAAGATGATTATAGCATAGATATGGGTACAGCTCAATGGTGTGCTAAAGTGCAGATAATCAGTTAGTCACGGCTTTAGCTAATTTATCTGTCGTAAACACAAGAAAATTATCATAAATACCAAAATGGAAAAAATATCAAAAAACCTCTTGCAAATGATAAACATTACTGATATAATAAATACAACAAATCAGTAATGATTACTATTATTAATTTAACGGAGGAATTTATAATGAAAAAATATGTATGTACAATTTGCGGTTATGTCCACGAGGGTGAAATTCCTGAGATATGTCCTGTATGTAAGGCGCCTGCTTCAAAGTTCAATGAGCAGTCGGGAGATTTAATATATGCAGCTGAGCATGTAATCGGCGTTGCACAGGGCGTTGACGAGGAGATTATTGAGGGTCTTCGCATGAACTTCACAGGCGAGTGCACTGAGGTTGGTATGTATCTTGCAATGTCGAGAGTGGCTGAGAGAGAAGGATATCCTGAAATCGCAGACGCTTACAAGAGATATGCTTTTGAGGAAGCAGAGCACGCTGCAAAATTTGCAGAGCTACTTGGCGAGTGTGTAACTGACAGCACAAAGAAAAACTTAGAGCTTCGTGTTGCAGCTGAGCACGGCGCATGCCAAGGTAAAATGGACATAGCGAAAAAAGCAAAAGAGCTCGGTCTCGACGCTATCCACGACACAGTTCACGAGATGGCAAAAGACGAAGCAAGACACGGCAAGGGCTTCGAGGGTCTTTTAAAGAGATATTTCTAAGAGATAAATTAAAAAAATTAATATCAAAAATAAAAATAGATGTGAATTTCACATCTATTTTTTTGCTTATTATTCGACTAAAAGATATAGTTAAAATAAAACTGTAATAAATTCAAAACTAGCTTACTCCGATAAGCTCAGTACAATACCCTTATCTGCCTCTATGCGGACAGTTGTTCCGGAGGTTAAAATTTCAGTTGCGTTAGCAGCACCTATGATAACTGGGATATCGAGTGCAAGTCCGGCAATAGCGGCGTGAGAGGTGAGGCCATCGGTTTCTGTGATAAGACCAGACGCTCTTTTGAGTATCGACATAATGTTGTTTGAAGTTGATTTAATAACGAGTATATCACCATCTGAAAAACTATCAAAAGCTTCCTCTTCGCTTTGGCAAACACAAAGTCTTGCGGTAACAGCACCTCGACTTATAGGTGTGCCCTCGACTAAAATGTTTCCGACAAGGTGAACTTTTAGCATATTTGTAGTGCCTGAAGCGCCGACAGGAATTCCGCCTGTTATAACAGCGATATCTCCGCGCTCGACATATCCGTGCTTTGAGGCAACGTCAATAACTCCCATAATCAAATCATCAGTGCTCTCCATCTCCTCCATAAGAAGCGGAGTGACACCCCAACTCATCATCATCTGACGAAGCGTCTTATCGTCCATACATCCACAGATAATAGGGCAGGCAGGGCGGTATTTCGAGATGAGTTTTGCAGTCAGCCCTGTTTTTGAAGCGGTGAGAATAGCAACAGCTCCAAGATCGTGTGCAGTGGTACATGTTGCGTGGGAAATAGCTCCTGTAACATCTCGCTCTGTCTCAAACTTAACTGATCTGAAAATATCAGCATAGTCGATATTCTGCTCGGTTGTGCAAGCTATTTTATTCATAGTTTTAACTGCCATAACAGGATATTCACCAGCGGCAGTTTCTCCGCTGAGCATAAGTGCGCTTGTACCGTCGTAAACAGCGTTTGCAACGTCGGTTGTTTCAGCTCTTGTGGGCCTTGGGTTTTTAATCATCGATTCAAGCATCTGAGTAGCGGTGACAACGTGTTTTCCCGCAGAGTATGCTTTTTTAATAAGCTCTTTTTGGATACGAGGTATCTCTTCAAAACTAATCTCAACACCCATATCACCACGTGCTACCATTATAGCATCAGATACTCGCAAAATTTCATCGGCATTTTCAACGCCCTGCGCATTCTCGATTTTAGATACGATTTTCATATTCTCGCAGCCGTTATCCTCGAGAACTTCTCGAATTTTTAATACATCGTCGGCAGTGCGAACAAACGATGCGGCGATAAAATCAAAGTCCTCAGCGACCGCAAATTTTATATCTTCAATATCCGCCTCACTCACAAACGGAAGAGAGAGGTTGCAACCGGGTAGGTTGATACCTTTGTTATTTGAAACGCGTCCGCCATTTAAAATACGACAGTCGATTTCGTCCTCTCTTATTTCTTCAACTTTCATAGCGATAAGACCGTCATCAAGTAAAATCATACAGCCACGTGTAACATCAGCTGGCAAATCTTTATAAGAGATGGTGCACCCTTTTTCATCGCCCTCGCTATAATATGTGCGAAGGGTGAAAAGCTCGCCTTCACGCAGAATAACAAAGCCGTCTTTAAATGTGCGAAGACGCACTTCAGGGCCTTTTGTATCCATAAGCAGAGCTACAGGTTTACCTGTATCTTTTCTTGCTTTTTTTAGTTTATCTATACGTATTCTCTGGTCGTCGTGCGTACCGTGTGACATATTTATCCGAGCGATATCCATGCCATTTTCAATGAGTTGTAAAAGTACTTTTTCGTCGTCAGTGGAGGGGCCTAAAGTACAGATTATTTTAGTTTTTCTTCTATACGGCTTATTCTGTTGCATAACAGAGCTCCTTTCAACTTTAGCAGTTGCTAATTATTACTTCTATTATATACCTATTACAATTGTTTGAACAGAGGAAATTGTGTTTTTTAGGTAAAAAATATAATAAAAAAACAGGCAAAAGGATTTACCTTTTTAGATGAATTTTAAAAATGAGAGCAACTTAAAAAACCTCAGCTAAATTAGCTGAGGTTTTAATTTGAAAGCTATATTAATATTTGGGCTCTCTACATTTCGGGCAGCCACAACCGTGTGGACCTTTATCGTTTTTAGCGCCACAACACTCTATTTTGTACGGTTCACAAACCTTTTGACGATACTCGCCGCAGGGGGTGTAGAAGTTTTCTGTGCAGAGGTTGCAGTTTCCGCCATTTGGCACTATAACTCTCTCAACACCGACAGTCGATTTATTTACAAGAATCTTGTATTTAACATCGCAGTCATCGGTGCAGAGGTCAAACTGATAGAAGCCTTGGCAATCGGAAATCGTGTGTGCAATTCCCTCGTATAAATATCCGCAATCTCCCCTAAACCGAACGCGAACTAGCTTAATTAGCGCATTTGCAACCGGTGCGCCGTGGCAGTTTATAACTCTGCCCCAGAGTCTTACCGAGCGGTATTCAGAAACGACAATATCCGCTTTTATTTCGCTTTCATCGCCCTGTGGGTCGATATCAATAGAGTTTCCGTAAACTGATTTATCAAGATAACAATTACTTTCCATATTTTTCTTTCCTTTCAAGCTGAATTAATAAAAGAATTCATCAATCCAATCTATGAAAAAATACAGATAGTTGCTACTCAAAATACGTTAAAATAATCAATCCCAGTCATCGTCACGTTCTAAAAGTTCTGCAACAGCCGCAGATATTCCAATTATTGTATCAGCTCTTGCCTTAAACTCATGTGCAATTAAGATGTTGCCATCGTCATCTTTATCTACGAAATTAACATAAATTTGGCTTGCATTGTAAACTTTTTCTCTTGCGGCGGGGGAGATGTAGTCGCAGATTATAGTTGGTTTATAATTAGAAACGATTATAGCATGGTCAAGGCCATCGTAGTATAAAGTTGGCTCTGTTATATCTACCCAGCTATAGGGGTCATCAAGTGGAATTGAAAAGAGAATTTCCCCTTCATCATTTACCAAAATATCGTAAGATTCAGTAACAATATGTCCGCTTTCTGAAATTATATCCAAAATTTCATTTTTCACATCGAGTTCATCTGACTGGCTATCGGTTTTTTCGCTATCCTCCTCTACCGCACCCCCTTTTTTTATGCCTCCAAAAGGCTCGGGGCGTTTTCCGCTTGCAATATCGTCCAAAATATCTTTAGGTGCAACGCTATGCACTTCTGAAAGCTTTACTGTTTCTTTGACAATAGGAGGGTAACTTGCAAAAGAGCAGTCATCGATATCAGCCATCTCGCTTATAAACGGATACTGCCTACCGCAGAAGATAAGCGCTTCTCCACGCTCCTTCGAGAGTCTTTGCAGTTGCGAGATAGAGATTAGCGGTTGCTTTTCATAGGATATGCCGGCGTCAGATGCTACTTTTCCGCAGAGTTCGCTTATTTCATTTAAAAGCGTTATCTCCTTGCTCGCTAAAAATACCCAGTTTTCACAGTTGCCTTTAATAGTTTCTGCGTCGTTGCCATATTTCTCTCGCATCTGATGCATACTTTGTAGCACGAGGAAAAATCTTATATTTCTACTCCTTGCCGCTGAAATCATCGAGGGCATATCGGGTATTTTCGGAATATTTGCAAACTCATCAAGCACAAAGTTAACACGCACAGGAAGCTGACGATTAGCATGCTCTTGTGCTTTTATAATAAGCAGTTCATAGCACTGCTTAATAAATGTTGTCGCTATAAAGTGGTAGCTTGTCCGCTCATCGGGCACAATTAAATATACAGCTGTCTTTTTAGTTCCGATACTATCGATATCAAAGCTTGTGGTGCTCATATTAGAAACAAGCGCCTCTTGTGTTATGAAAATACCTATCATCGAGAATAGCGTCGACTGCACATCGCCCTTTGCTTTATCAGAAGAGCCTGCTATACCGTCGTAATTAAGGCGTGCTATGTTGTCAGGGGGAATTCTCTGCATAAGGTCGTAGAGGTTATTTTTAATTATATCATCGTCCTCTAAATTATAAGCGCGAGCCATTATAGGGTCGGTAACGCCCTTTGCAAACTCGGTGCAAAACCTTGTAAACGTCCGAAGATTGCACTCGGCAAAACTGCAGACATCGAGCATAGTTATAACAATAGAAAGCGCCACGCTCTTCGCTGCTGTTATCCAGAATATATCATCAGTATTGTTCTCTTGCTTCTCGGCAATGGCGTTCACAAAATCATTAAGCCTTGCAACTGCCGCCTCTTTGTCGCCCTCGTGGTACAGCTTATAGGGGACTGCGAACGGGTTCCAACTGTCCGAATGATAGAGGTCACGATAGTTTAGCACAACTATATCGTAACCCGCCTCTTTAGCAGCACCACTGCTTCGCTCAAAAAGCTCACCCTTAGGGTCGGTAACAACAAAACTATCACCGGCACCAATTAGCATACGAAGAGTAGGCATACAGAAAAGACGGCTCTTTTTGCTTCCGGTCGAGCCGAAAATCAGGCTGTGGTTATCAAGGTTATCGACATAAGCGGTTTTGCCGTCGTTTATCATCGGAAGACCCGCCGCATTGTAACTATTTGCAGTCAAATCAATCTTATCGCATACCGACTTTATCTCTTCTTTTGTCGCAAACCTCGATTCATGACCTGTTCTGAAATATTTTGTGAATTTATACTTATCCATATTCATTATAAAGTACCTCCAAACCCTATACGAGATAGCTCTCGAACTGCACACAGTTTTTCGATAAAAGGACTGTCGTGTGAGAAGTCAGAAAGAAGATCTGCGGTTATTACCCCGTTTGCAATCTCACGGCTTGACAGCTCAAAAACAATATCAAGGCAAAGTCTGTTAATAGTTTTATAACCTGTGAAATACTCGCTGCTCATAAGCCTTTCTATACTTTTGCATATTAGCTGGTACCCTCCATCATCAAGAGTTAGAGAGTATTTTTCAAAGTTGTTTTTACAAAAGTCTGCAAAACCCTCTTTTGAAGGGTAGAAAAACTCAACAGTGCGCACCCTACAAAAAGAACTCAGGACTTTTTCCAAATCCTCTGCTTTATCTGGTTTTATATTGTTCGCGATAAAAACAATGCAGACATTCGCATCTATTATCGAGAGGTACTCTAAAAAGAGGATAAAATGCTCTTCCCTTGAATGTTTTGCCCACTCGGTTATATCGATAGCGACAACACCCTTATACTCTGAACGAAAACCAGCCGCATGTCGAAGCTCTATTGAAAATCTGTTTATCTCGTTCATCTCTGCGTTTTGCGGTATGTATTCGAGGTAAAACTCAAAGAAACGAACATCGCCATAAAAAGGAATTGCCTTTGAGTGGTAGAGGTATTCGCTAAGTAAGCTTATAAATTTGCTCTTACCAGCACCCTGTTTTGAGTTTAAAAATAGATTTGGCAGAAGCATTGCGGTTTTTTCATTTTTGTTTTTAAGGTTTGTTAGGATAGTGTTCCATTTAGAAACTGTGCTCTTTAGCTCCGAGAGCCCATAGAGCGACTGTATCTCATCATAATAACTCTGCGAATTCATTTTTGCACCTCGTTTTCATAATTATCTTATTGCAATTACTATACTATAAATAAGAAAAATAATCAAATAAACACCCAGAAACAATAAAACCGATGAATATTGTCATCGGCTTCATCGAGGAATTTATTTTTGACTTCTGTCAGTCGATATAGTCGGCAAAAATATCATTTAAATCAGCTACCATTTCATTTACGCCATCGGGAAATGTGTTTAGAGATAAAGTATCCCTGTTGTAACGGCGAATATCGATGCTGAAATCACTGTGGGAGTCGGTGATATAAATATCATCTTCATCATCGCTCTCTGCTTGGCTTTGTGCGTCTGCTAAAGATTCAATATCATACTTTTCAATTAAATTTTCAATTTTAGCTTTTAGCAGTTCAAATTCAGCGGAGTCTATCTTTATGGTTTTCTCAATCACGATATCGCTATCATAACCCCATATCTCTAAGACGATTTTGGAAGTTGAAAGATAGTAATATTGGCTATCACCGGGTCCATCGTCCATATCGTTTTTATAGCTTCGATTAAAGGAAAAGGAGCGCAACTCTCCGTCAGTGCCGGATTCTGCCTGCTCGTCATCTGAATTGTTCATATAGTTATTTAAGTCTATAAATCCATATACCAATAAAGCAACTAAAATGACCACCACTATCAAAACTAAAATAATTATTTTCTTCATTGAGCTACCACCAAATTATTTAATGAAATTTAGAGCAAAATATACAGACTATCAGAGAAAGTTAGCCAATTTACTTTGCAAAGTATCGGGATTATCGCGGTTTAGGTGCTCAGATTTTATCTGTGAGAGTGCTATATTATAAATTGCAGGAGAAGACTTCTGCAAAAATCGTATTTCATCTTCAGTTGCAGTGCCGTCAATAGTTTTTATTGCGATTTTAAGGGAAGTATGCGTCTTTTTCATCTCTTTCACACGGCTCTCAACAGCTCTGCGCTCCGCCTCAAACGACTGCATAACCGCATCTAAAATACCTTTGTTTTCAGAGATTCCAAGCGGTTTTATCTCATTTTGAAGCATCTCTTTTATCTTGTCAATTAACATATCCCTATACGCAGCGGCATCCTCATCAAAAAGATAAAGTTCTGAGCGACTCTTTTTAAGGTTAGTTAAAAGCTCTTCAAGGGCTGTTTTGGATTCTTGCGAAACTGTGTTTTTCTCTTTTTTGTATTTCTCATAGCTTGTGATTTCATCATCGCCACTAGTATGGGTGTATACATCGGTGTTCTCGCGCTCTTTACCTGGCTGTTTTGCACTGACATAATAGCTATTATCAGCGCTAAAATTGCGCTCGGCAGAAACAGAGCTTGTTTCACCAACCCCGGTTTTAACAGCTTTATTTTTATCGGAATATATCTTCATATTATGACCTCCATAAAAAGTATGGGTTAATTATTATATCGACTGAACCGACTAAAAATAAAGAGCGAAACTAAAATTTCCGAGTATTTTTTTGTAGGTCATTTAGGCGAAAATATGGTATAATAATGGAAATTAAGACAAAAGGAAGATTATGAAAGAGATAACTATTGGGATTTTAGCACATGTTGATGCGGGGAAAACCACCCTTTCAGAAGCGCTTTTATACACTGCAGGCACGCTTAAGCAGGTAGGGAGAGTTGACCATAAAAATGCTTTTCTCGACACTCATGAAATTGAGCGCAAGAGAGGGATAACCGTTTTTTCAAAGCAGGCTGTTTTAAATATAGGGGATACTAAGATAAATATTATCGATACCCCAGGGCATTTTGATTTTTCAACCGAGATGGAGCGAACCCTCTCGGTGCTCGACTATGCGATTTTGGTAGTAAGCGCTACTTCAGGCATTCAAAGCCATACCGAAACAATAGCTTTACTGCTCCAAAAAAACAACATTCCAACTTTTATCTTTGTAAACAAGACTGATATTTCACACACCAGTGAAGAAACACTAAAAGCTGATTTAAACAAGCTTTTCGATGGTAAGTGCGTTGATTTCAAAGACGAAAAAACAATATATGAACAATCAGCCCTCACCTTGGAAAAACTTATGGAGGAATTTTTATCAAACGATAAAATATCTACAGACTCGATTGCGAAAGGAATTTCTTCACGTGAGATTTTTCCTTTGTTTTTCGGCTCGGCACTAAAGCTTAACGGGGTATCTGAGTTGTCCGCCTCTCTTGATAAATATACCGAAATGAAAAAATACCCCGACGAATTTGGTGCGAGGGTCTACAAAATATCAACAGATAGCGACAAAACAAGGCTTACACATCTTAAAATTATGGGTGGGAGTTTGTCGGTTAAAGATAAGCTGTTTGCAGATGATAGCGAGAAGATACACGAGATACGAATTTATTCAGGGGATAAATACGAGAGCGTTTCTAAAGTGTCTGCAGGTGTTGTATGCGCTGTTAGCGGAATATCAAAAAGCGCAGTCGGGCAAGGGTATGGGTATATGGCAGATATGATATCACCAGTGCTTTGTTCAGTTTTAAGCTACCGAGCAGAGCTACCGATTGATATCGACCCTTTTGTTGCCCTCTCAAAGCTTCGAATTTTAGAAGAGGAAGACCCTACGCTTAAAATCAATTGGAACAGCGAATATAAAGAAATTCATATAAAACTTATGGGTGCTGTGCAGATAGAAGTTTTACAGAATATTATCTTTGAAAGATTTGGTTTCCATGTAAACTTTATTCGCGCTAATATTGTTTACAAGGAAACAATAGAGGGAGAGAGCTATGGAGCTGGGCACTTTGAGCCGCTAAAACACTATGCTGAGGTGCATCTGAAGATAAAATCTCTTAAAGCTGGAAGTGGAATAAGGCTTCGCAGTAGTTGTTCGAGAGATGTTTTGGCTGAAAATTATCAAAACTTAATACTATGGCATCTATCGCAAGATGATAAAACTGGCGTTTTAATAAACGCAGAGCTTACCGATATAGAGATAACTCTCGTAGCTGGAAGAGCGCACAACAAGCATACCGAGGGCGGTGACTTCAAAGAAGCTACATACCGTGCTCTCCGTCAGGCTTTAATGAAAGCGAAATCTGTTCTGCTCGAGCCATACTACAACTTTAAAATCGAGTTGCCAACTGAGAATTTGGGAAGAGCGCTCAATGATATAAATATGCTTTTTGGCAGTTATGAGCCACCTGAAGCTGAGGGCGATATTAGTTTTATTGAGGGTTATTTTCCTGTTTCAACAGGGCATGACTACCAATCAACATTGCTTCGGTATACTAAGGGGCGAGGGAAAATTTCACTTGCGCTAAGAGGGTATCTACCTGCACACAATGCAGATACGGTTGTTTTAAAAGTGGGATATAATCCGACTGCAGACCCGAAAAATACTGCAAATTCAGTTTTCTGCAAACAGGGCAGTGGGTACACAGTCCAGTGGGATGCCGCTGATAAACTTATGCATATTCCTGTTATGAAAGAAAAAACAGAAAATGTTTCTGAGGAAACAAAAGCTCGCAGATATGGTAAAAACTATTCTGTAAGCGATGATGAGCTACTTGCAATATATGAGCGGACTTATGGAGCGGTTAAAAGGGAGAGTTTTGCAAGGTCCGCTGGGAAAATTCGTGCTGAAATAGAGGATAACTACAAATACAACCCGAAGAGAGAGGTGGATACTACCCATTATCTGCTTGTAGATGGATATAATATTATTTTTGCTTGGGAAGAGCTTAAAGAAATAGCAGACACAACGATTGATGGCGCTCGAAACAGGCTTTGTGATATTCTCTGCAACTTCGCAGCTCTTAAAAACTACGAAATAATAGTCGTTTTTGATGCATATAAGGTGCATGGCGGTGTTGGGAGCATCGAGCAGTATCATAACATTACAGTAGTATACACCAAAGAGCGTGAAACTGCCGATATGTATATCGAGCGGGTAACAGGTGAGATGGCAAAAAAACACAGGGTGACCGTTGCAACATCTGACCGGCTTCAACAGATGATAATCTGGGGGCACAGTGCATACCGCCTCTCGGCAAACGAGCTTTTAAAGGCAGTAACTGAGGCAGAGGGCGAGATGCGGGAGATTTTAGAGGGGCTAAAATAGGAACTTTAAGTCTTGTTGCAAGGATTTAGAAATATGAAAAAGACAAAAAAATGTGAACTCGATAGTTCACATTTTTTGTTATAAATATATTATGTTTACAAGGAAACGAAATTATCCTGATTTGGACTCTTCTTATTG
>CAYJJJ010000015.1:0-4150 GCA_964370465.1 uncultured Oscillospiraceae bacterium | reverse complement strand
GTCTTAAAATGTTTTTAGCTAGCTGACGGCTCGACAGGTGGACTTTGTTGTGAAACTGTATCACCAGTTAAAACTGAAATTTCTATCAAAGGATCTTCGCTGTTCATATCGTAGAAGAAATATACGCCAAGAGGGGTATTTTCATTGACATAAACTCTATTCAAATATCCACTAAACTCATAATTTTCATCTGGATACCTATCTGCAACAACCTCTTTGACGTCTTCAACGCTGAGAGGGTTTACCGCTGCTAAATATACAAATACTATTAAAGCTGCAAAAATATAAAGACCTATAACCGAAAGTGAGGCTTCGTTCACACTGAACTCGGTTACTTTTTTACCTGTTTTCCTCTGTATAAAGTCGAGTATAAATGCAAGCGGTAGAAAGATAACAAGCATTATTGCGGGGAGATTGTATGGGTTATTAATTAAGCTGTAAACTGAAAATGCAATCAAAATAAGCAAAATGACAGTTGATGAAATTTTCTGCCAGCGTTTCTGCTCGACATACTTATTTTTTCCTTTTGCAATGCTATAAAGTGCGGATATATAAAAGACTGGGGTAATAAAAACCCAAACGAAAAATGAAACATTTACAGCACCGTCGTAATTGTTGTAGATTGACAGAAAATAAAGGCAAACTAAAACTGCGACTGCAAAGGTGGATAAAACTGCTGGTATTGTTTTTTTGAGTGACATATATTACCTCCTTGATAATAAAACTAATTATACTATATTTAATAGATATAGTAAAGGCTGACAGCATAAACTGTCAGCCTGCAATTTAAGATACTATATATCTGCGTGATTTTTTGGGACTTTGAGGAAGAAGATAAGCCCTACAACAAGTAGTAATCCTATAACAGCAACTCCATAGGTTGAGTTTTGGGTGAGGTCGGTCGCGAGGCCGACTAGTAGGGTGCCTGTGAAAGCAGCGCCTTTGCCGAATATGTCGTAGAAACCGAAAAATTCGTTTGAATTCTCTTTCGGAACAAGTCTTGAGAAATAGCTTCGTGAAAGAGCTTGTATACCGCCCTGGAACATTCCAACAACAACTGCAAGCAACCAGAATTCCCAAGCTTTATCGAGCTGTAGAGCAAATAGTGCAACTGCTATATATGCGACTATTGCAACGGTTATCATAACTCTTGTATTGATTTTCCGAGCGAGCATTCCGAAAATAATAGCACAAGGGAATGCGACAATTTGAGTTACAAGGAGGGCGAGTAGCAGCTGGTCTGAGCTGATTCCAACATCAGTACCATAAACAGTTGCCATCTCTATAATCGTATATACACCGTCGATATAAAAGAAAAATGCGATTAAAAACATCATTACAGGTTTGTTGTTTTTTATCTTTTTAAGTGTGCCGCCAAGCCCTTTTATAACGGTTATAAACGATTCTTTGTAGTTGTTTTCAACATAGTGAATCTGCTTATAGTTTCGAAGGAGAGGAGTTGAGCATAAAAACCACCATATAGCAATTAAAAGAAAAGAGATAATTGATGCAGTTTGGAATGTTATCCCGATTGATTCATACATCAATATGAAAATCATTGCAACTGCAAAAGGAATACAGCTTCCAATATATCCCCATGCAAACCCGTTTGAAGAAACTCTATCACTTCGCTCATCGGTTGTGACATCGGTAAGCATAGAGTCATAGAAAACGACCGAGCCGCTGTACCCAATTCGAGCGATTAAGAATATACCGAGAAATGCCATCCACTGTGTAGCAAATCCAAGAACAGAAACACCAAGACATCCAACAAGCAAAAATCCTAAAAACAGCTTTTTCTTGCGCCCATCTTTGTCGGCGAGTCTGCCGAGAGTGGGGGCTAAAAAGGCGTTTATAAGGGTTGCAGCTGAGAGGGTGTATGCCCAGTAGGCGGTTGAGTCGGCATCTGAAATTCCATCTGCCGCTGTGAGCGACTTAAATATAATGGGAATAACTGTTGAGAGCATAAGTACAAATGCTGAGTTTCCAACATCATATAGTATCCAGGAAAGCTCTGTTTTGGTGAATTTATCCTTCATAAATTTCCTCGTATCTGCCGCAATAATTTTTTGTGTAATCTTCAAGTGCGGCAAGTGAAGATTTTTATTACAAAATAAACGTTTTAGTTTGATTTGTAACTCAATAAGTTAACAGGTGTCAGTGCGGTTAACCTATTAATTTTATTTTAACAGAAAATTAAAATATTTCAACTAAAAATATGGTAAAATTCTTATAAACAAAAATCTTTTTTAAAGGCGGAACTTTTATGCCTGCTGCTTCAACTCATTTTATCTTCGGCAAAGAGCTTGCAAATCTATTAGATGAAAAGAAGATACCGATAAAAAATAAGAATATATTTTATTTAGGTGCGCAAGGCCCTGATTTATTTTTCTACCACAAAGGTGGATTTGCAAAAGATAGCATGTCATCATTCGGGTCTATTATGCATATAAAGAAAATTTATGAAGTTATAAGCTTTATGCATAGTTATAGTGCAAACGATGACGATTTAAAAAGTTATTTTTATGGCTACCTCTGCCATTATGCACTCGATAGCACAATGCATCCGTTTATTGAATATTTTGCGCTGAAAGTTTTAGATGAGAATGACAACAATATAGCGCACAGACAAGTGGAGAGCTGTATTGATGCTATAATGCTCGAGCGCACTGGTAGTGAGTATGATGTGTACAAGCATCTGCGGATATCTAAAGAGGATAGCCTTAAGTTAGCGGCAATGTACAGTGAGATGTTTTCCGAAATTTTAGGGATAGAAATCGAGGAAAAGAAGATAGTTTCAGCGATAGACGATTGTCCGAAGATGCTTAAGATATTAAAGCCATCAAAAGCGAAAATAGCACTTTCAGAAGTTTTATCTAAAGTGATAAAGCCACTCCGTGCTGCATCTGCGAATATTATAAGAAACGACCACAGCTTCAGAGCGAATATCGAAGCGGCGAGAGGCGGTAGCTACTATAATCCGAAAAGCGGTGAAGCGATTTTGGGGGACGGGCTGTTTGATATCTATAATATAGCGCTTTTAAAAGCAAGTGAAATAATATCTGATTCGCAAAACTTTTCTCATTACAAGAAAGATTTTAATGGGAACTAAATAGTAGCCATTTTAAAGGGGAGCGAGATAATATACGATTCTCAGAATTTTTCTATTACAAAAAGAATAATGAGTACTGAAAAAACTTTTATATTAGCAAGTGTACAAAAGTTGTAGATGTGAAAAAAATTTTTTAATTTATAATTATATTTTAGTTATTAAAAGGCAGTGAACTTTAAAAATTCACTGCCTTTAATCTTGCGAAAATATTTATAAGTGACCACTTTAGTGCTATCGATTATGCAAAATATTATTGGGTTTTAGGTTCAATCTTTGAAAACTGCTCTAAAATAAGCTCTTTTGCTTTTGAGTTTTTAGGGTTTCTCAAATCTTTTTTAACAAAGTAGGGGTATCCATTATTCCAATAAGGCTCATTTGATTTTTGCTTAATGCACTCTGATAAAAGCTTTCTATTAACATGGAGGGTGTAGCTGATTCCGTTAAATCTAAAGTCGCCAATTAATTTTTCTGAGGTGTAATCTATAAATTTATAAACAGGTCCACGCTGAAAGATGATTTTATCGGGGTCAGCAAAGCTGCTGCTTTTTCCATACATAATGGGGTAGTCAAGTTCATCCTCCAAAAGCGGTAGATTTCCGATAATTTCGCATTCACCATAGTAGAATTTGTTATCCATAATATATTGTGAGGGAATAGCAGGTAACGCTCTCAACTGCTCTAAATCAACTAATTTTTGCTCGGTCATAATATGATACACATTCACAACTAACGGCCTACCAAATAGAATTTTCCAATAGGGAAGTTTCTCTCTTCTCAGTCTATCGAAATCAAAAATTATTCTTCCATAGCCATAAATTCCTCTATCAATTTTAAATCTAAAGAAGTCGCCCTCTTTAAACTTGCAATGTACCCTTTTTGTGAGGTGAAACTGATTTATTTCCTGCAAATATTCTTTTGTTGTGCCTTCAATCCAACCATCAAGCCACGTTTCTAACGACTCTAGTTGCAAAGACGCCATTATCGAGTAGTAATATGTCTGCTGAGTGGTGTAGTTACCTATCAAAGCGTATTTGCCGT
>CAYJJJ010000014.1:10649-28297 GCA_964370465.1 uncultured Oscillospiraceae bacterium | reverse complement strand
GGGCACGCACCTTAACCTTTTGGCGGCGGGCGGCAGATGCAATTCACTTTACCTATAGCGGACACACCTAATCTTTGGCGGCGGCTACACTGCAACTTTACGGCGGCTGGCACACACACTCCCCATCATCACAAAATCTTTACCCTTCCTTTTTCCAAAGAAAAGAAAGCTTTGTTTCGCTGACAATTACCGCTATAAAAATAACCACAAACCCAAGTGCAATTCGACCTGTTATCCGCTCTCCGAAAAGCAATACCGAGAACGCAACGCCAAAAACCGATTCCAAACTTAGTAGAATTGAAGCGGCGGCGGGAGAGGTATATTTCTGCCCGATATTTTGCAGTAGCAGTCCACCGGCAGAGCAGAGTGCGGCGAGATAGATAATCGAGAACCAAACATCGCCATTCCATATAACCACCGCTTCCCCAACTGTGAAAATCGATGTTATACCAGAATAGAGCGCTACAAAGAAAAACTGCATAATAGTTGCGACCACAGGGTCGCTTTCACGAAAAAGCACAGAAACCGCAACAATATGGGTCGCAAAGAAAAAGCCTCCGAGAAGCGTTGCCGCATCGCCAAACTCTATACTAAAACTACCTGTGAGCGACACAAGTCCAATTCCAATCAGCGTTAAAAGTGCTGCTGAAATATTGAATTTGTCAGGTCGTCCTCTGCCGATAGCCCAGTAGATAAGTGGCACTATAACACAATATACCGCCGTTAGAAATGCATTTTTTGAGGCGGTCGTGTCGGTTATTCCTATAGTCTGGGTGAAAAAGGCGAGAAAGAGCAAAAGACCTACAAACGCCCCCTTTTTAATATACATAAAGTTTATTATTTTGAGTTTTTTAGCAAATATAACTGATAGTATAGCAGTTGCGATTAGAAATCGAACCGTTAAAAGCAGAGCTGGTGGGATAAGCTCAACTGTATCTTTGACCATAACAAAAGAGCTGCCCCAGATAATTGCGGCAGTCAAAAGCGCTAAGTTTGGATATAGTCTGCTCTTCATTTATTCCCCCATCTCTACATACGCCCGCCCACACCTAACGCATTCTATGCGTTAACAGCCACTTTTGTGGCTGTCCGCCGATTTTTCAAAATCGGCGAGGTGTGGGCGGGGCGCTCTGTATACTCTACCCTTTTATAACTAATCTGTTGCCACTTTCCATATCAGTGTAGGGCAAGGGCTCTGCTCTTGCTGCACATTTTACAGAAAATATTCTAAAATTCATTTTGATATGCAACACCGCAAAACCCTTGTCCAAAAGCAACCTTCGATTATCTATCTATCAACTAACCGTTGTCCCCTGGTAATAGTGGGTTAAAATTTGCTTGTAATCCCAGCCGGCTTGCTCTGCATATCCGATAGCACCAATCTGGCTTAGTCCCACTCCGTGCCCATATCCGCTTGTTGTGAATGTAAAAGTACCTGCACTATAAGAAACCGAAAAAGCGGCACTTCGCATATTATATCCCTTACCAGTCGCCGACCCCGACAGTATATCCTCTCGAATCCATCGACCTGTAATATTCACATCTCTGTTATAAATAGCGTTATAGTAAGTCGTTCTGTCACCTACCTGCATATTCCCGACATACCCACCTGAAGTATTGTCAAGTACCACAAACCAAGTGGCAGGGTCTGCACCGAGCACAATACCAGAAATTTTGCTCTCGAGTGCCGCTCGCACTTGCGCCTCGCTTAGAGTATAGCTCGCAGAATATCCGCTATATAGGTGGTCATAAGCGCTCTCAACCGATACGAGATATGCATAATTTGTGCCCCAAACATCGTAGGAATTATTCGTCCTACCAGCTGCAGAAGCGTGGTAAACGGCGTTAATCGGCGCACCGTTATAGTAGATAATATCGTTTATAACAGGGGCAATAACCTCCGCAACATTCCCCGTATATTCCCTTGTCGCTACCGACGGGGAAACACCGCGCAGATTTTGAAACTTGATATATGTGTGGCTGGCAACCGCCTGTGCTCTTGTTGCCTCTGGCGTTGTTGCTGTTCCTATTTCAGCGGCAACTACCTGAGATAGGATAGTTAGCGCATCAGCCGTCCAGAGAACGCCATTTTTCATAACACTTAAAGTTTCCCCACCCACTGGTGGAGTTGTAGCACTCGAAGATGAGGAACTGCTTGAAGATGAACTACTACTTGAAGAGGATGAACTACTGCTTGAAGACGAAGACGAAGATGAACTCTCGCTCTCTTCTGAGCTACTACTCTCTTCAGACTCATCACTTTCTTCCGAGCTACTGCTCTCTTCAGAGCTGTCGCTATCCTCTGAGTCGTCCTCATCAGAGCTCTCATCGTCCTCGTCGGAATTATCGCTGTCGTCAGACTCATCGCTATCATCAGAACTGCTGTCACTCGTATCTGAGTCATCGCTATCTTCTATGCTCCCATCACCGCCCGACAAAGTATCCTCATTTGTCCCAACTTCTGGCGCATCTAAATCAGGTGGCGGCTCTGGGTCACTCAAACTCACAACAGCCTCACTTGATGGAAAGGTAAAGAAATCAAACACACTGTTTGAAACTGCAAAAACCGAAAACAAAAACGCCGCAAAACAAATTAGAAGCGAGCTTTTAACACTCACCGAAACCCGATATTTTTTCCCATCGGGTATTACATACTTTGCGGCAAACTTAAAAAAACGGCGATTTTTTCCCTTTAAAAACTCACCCTGCATGCATATTTCACGCAGTTCATCATACCGTTCGGTGAGGTACTTAATTAGCATATCAAAAAGGTAGTTACAGCAGAAATAGCGAATTCTATCCCTGTCGTGCGCTATCCTTTTCAAATCAAGCTGGCGGACAAACTGCTCTCTACCGTCATCAAGGCAGATAAAAACAGTACCTACTGGCATATCTCCCGATGAAACAGGCCCCGCTTCACCTGTAACCGATAGTGAAATGGTTGAGTTTGTGTTGCCCATAGCGCCGAGCGCCATCTCCGCCGCTACCTGCGCACTTACAGCGCCTTTGCGCACCAAACTGCTGTGCTCGACCCCAAGGAGATTTTCTTTCATCTTGTCTGTGTATGTTAAAAAGCCACCGAGAAAAACCTCACTCGCACCAGCAACAGAAGCTATTCTCGAGCCGAGAAGTCCGCCTGTACAACTCTCAGCTACCGAAACGGTAGCGCCTCTTTCTTTTAGCAGCGAAATTGCTCTCTCCTCAAGGCTTTCACCCTCAACACTGTAGATAAATTCACCGACACCATCTCGGTTTTTCAGGATATCAACATACTCATCTACTATTTTTCTCGCCGCATCGACGCTTTTACCCTTACCTGTAACACGAATTCTCACCTGACCATCTTTAGCATATGGTGCAAGTGCTGGATTTTCTTTGTATAATAAGTCATCTATTAAAAGCTCCAAAGCGCTCTCGCCTATTCCAAAAAATTCAACTGACTTTGCAAAAACTTCATCGTCATTTTTTGAAATCATCGGTAAAACGCTCTCGTGAAGCATAGGGCGCATCTCAAAAGGAGGCCCTGGTAATAGTGCGATAGTTTTTTCCTCTATTTTTAGTGCGAGCCCTGGCGCTGAGCCGTTTTTATTCTCGAGAATTATCCCCTCTTTTGGAAACATCGCTTGACGTAGATTGTTCACCGGCATATGGTCGCCACCCATAGCACAAAAATAGCTGTTTAGTTTTTCAACAGTGTTTGCATCTTCATGCATCTCATACCCGAAATACTCACAGACCGCTTCTTTTGTTAAATCATCGCCTGTGGGACCAAGTCCACCTGTTAAAATAACGGCATCTGCGTGCTTTAGTGCGTGTTTAAGCGTATTTTGAATCTCCTCTTTGTTATCGCCAACAACCGACTGCCCAACGACTAAATACCCTGTTGTTGCAAGCTCTTTTGCGATATAGCTTGCATTCGTGTTGACAGTATCGCCAAAAAGAAGCTCATTGCCAACAGCTATAATATATCCTCTCATGAATCCCCCTGTATTCCTCGAATTGTCTTAAATTCCAAGTTTGATATACACTTCTCAATAAGACCTTCGACATCGAGCTTTTCTTCTTCAAATAAAACCTTGTCCAAAAACGGCTTTGTTGCAGGGCGTTTCGGCGTGAAAACAGTGCAACAATCCTCCGCTGGTATAATTGAAATATCATAGCTTCCAATGGCGTGCGCCCTCTCGATAATCTCAACTTTATCCATACCGATAAGCGGTCTGAAAACCGGTATCGTCACCGCCGCATCAGTAGCTTTTAGCGATAGCGGTGTCTGACTTGCAACCTGCCCGACACTCTCGCCTGTAATCAGCGCATCTGCGTCTTGCTTTGCGGCAACACGCTGTGCTATCATCATCATAAATCGGCGCATTATAATGGTCATATAATCTTCACGGCACTTATCCCTTATCTCTTCGCAAATTTCAGTGAGATTTGCCTTTATAAACGGGACATGCCCAGCATATTGCGATATACACCCAGCTAAATCCTCGACCTTTAAAAGTGCCGCCATACCTGTGTATGGTGGGGTTAAAAAGTGGAGCGCTGAAATTTGCATACCCCTTTTTGCCATCATATGAGCGGCAACAGGGCTGTCAATTCCACCGCTAAGCAGTACCACAGCACGACCAGAGCTTCCAACAGGCATACCGCCAGCGCCCCTGATAACCTCACTGTGGACAAATGCATTTTTGTCCCGCACCTCAACTGTTACAGTCTTCTGCGGTTTTTTAACATCGACCTTTAAATGAGGATATGCCTCAAGCAAACTTCCACCTATCTCCGCTGAAATTTCAGGCGACTTTAGTGGAAACTTCTTGTCACTCCTCTTCGACTCGACTTTAAATGTACATGGCTCTGCAAGCTCATCTTTGAGATACTCTATTGCAGTTGTGCGGATACTGTCGATATCCTTTTCGGTCTGTACCGCCACCGAAAAAGCCGCAATACCAAAAACTTTTTTAATAGCTAAAACGGCTAAGTCTATATCATAGTTCTCGTCACTTGGGTCTATGTAGATAGTCGATTGAGCTATGTAGATGCGCACTTCACCGAGATGCGCTATGCTCTTTTTGATGTTTTTCATCAGTAGCTGTTCAAAACTGCCTCGATTAAACCCCTTTAGGGCGATTTCTCCGTTTTTTATCAATATTATTTTTTTCATTTTTTCACAAACCTTGTTATCAATCTTTTTAAAATTTCACCGAATTTTATTACTTCATCTATATTGTTGTACTTTGAAAAGCTAATTCGCAGTGCGCCGTTTATAATATCTGCTGGAAGTCCCATCGCTTTTAGCACATGGCTTTTAGCTCCCCCTTTGCAAGCACTGCCACTGCTCACATATATCCCCTCTGCTTCAAGTGCATGGAGCATAACCTCGCTCGGCACACCCTTAATAGAGATATTCGCTATATTATCAGCGCTATTTTCAGGTGAATTTATAACAACTCTGCTATCCTCCCTGATATTATCTAAAAGCGCCTCTTTAAGCTCTTTGCAATCAAACGGACTTGCATTATCCACCGCAACACCAAGCGCATCAATTAGCAGTGTCGGCTCGGTGCCACCTCGAAGACCACTATTTTGGCTACCTCCAAAGACAAGCGGAGTTATATAGCTTTTATTTTTTATATAAAGCGCTCCGACACCTTTCGGCGCGTGTATTTTATGCCCTGTGATAGTCACTGCGTCGATATTTTTCATATCTAACTTGCATTTAGTAAAAGCGGCAACTATATCACTGTGGAAAAACAAATCTTTGTTTATCTCTTTTGCTCTTCTTGCAACCTCGTTTATATCGAAAAGCTCGCCTGTTTCGTTGTTAACTGCCATAAGTGAGATAAATCTCGTCTTTTCTGAAACATTATCTATTATCTCACTGGGATGTGTTATTTTTACATCTAACCCTTCGCTTTTATAGTAATTTGCGGGTTCTATCAGCGATGAATGCTCAAGACTTCCAATTATTATCTCGCCGCCCCGTATTTTCTTAATTGCAGAGTGCAGTATAAGATTATTCGCCTCGGTACCGCCTGAGGTGAAGATAACATCTCCGCTTTGCACAGAAAGTTTCTTCTTAATCTTTGTCGCTACACTCTCAATCTCTCGCTTTTTTATCACTGCCGGTGCATAGAGTGAGCTCGGGTTTGAAAAATTGTTCGCCGAAACTTTTATAGCTTCTAAAACTTCGGGTGAAATTTTCGTTGTTGCGCTGTTGTCAAAATATATCAAAAAAATAAAACTCCTTTTGTGAAACTGCGTTTTGCTTTACATTTTATTATACTATAAATCCCTGTGTTATGTAAATATAAGTTTAATGTTGATTTAAGCATAATTTATGGTAAAATACTATATATATAAGGAGAGTTAAATTATGGGATTTAAAAGAAACTTTGAACTACTGCTACTTGTCCTCTTCTCAGCATTAATTGTATACTCTGTATTTAATCACGAGGTAATTTTTTCTATGTTATCAGGAATATCTGCTATGCTCAGTCCTGTTATAACAGGACTTGCGATTGCTTTTGTCTTAAATATCCTGCTTAAGTTTATCGAAACTCGTCTTCTCCCATTTATGGACAGAAGCGAGAAACTCAAAAAGAAAAAAAGAGGAGTATCCATTCTTCTCACCTTTTTAGCGACCATTGCGTTCTTTATATTTATCGTCGCTATCATAATCCCCGATATCGATAGCTCAATTCAGCTTCTAAACGAGCGTGTACCGCTCTATACAACTCAGGTAATAGAATTTTTCAACACTCTTATTGATGAGTACAACTTAGAGGATACCCTTTTAAATATCGGTATCGACTGGCAATCTATTATCTCAACTGCCGCAAACTTTGCAACGGGAATTTTAACATCGCTAATAGGCGAGATAGGTTCAATTTCGGCTTCAGTTATTAATACCGTCTTTTCAACTATCATAGCAATTTATCTGCTTGCGGATAAGGAAAATCTTATTGCAAATCTCAAAATCACTATAAAAGCATTTACACCTTCGAAAGTTTCACATAAACTCTTTGATGTATTTTCATTTGCAAACAGCATCTTCACAAACTTTGTAACTGGGCAGATTCTTGAAGCTGCTATTCTCGGAACACTCGTTTTCATCGGTATGCTTATATTCTCATTCCCATTCCCACTGCTTATAAGCGTAGTGCTTGGGCTGACAGCTCTTGTACCTATATTTGGTGCATATATCGGTGCGTTTTTCGGGGCGTTTATTATACTTCTTGTTTCACCGCTTCAAGCAATTTGGTTCCTCATCTTTGTAACTATTGTTCAGCAGATTGAGGGAAATGTTATCTACCCACGAGTTGTAGGTACCTCGATAGGTCTTCCGGCACTATGGGTTATTACCTCAATTATGATATTCTCATACCTATTTGGTATTCCTGGAATTCTGCTCGGCGTACCGATAACTTCAGTATTCTACTCGCTATTTAAAGAGTACGTTAAAGATGCCGTTAAAAAAAGAGAGAAACTTGAGAGCAGAAAGATGGAATAGCGCACCAGATATCAGATATCAGATTATAGAAACCAGAGATCAGAACTCAGAGTTCAGATAAAAGATTTTCTAAACTTTTCTGTTTGATATTTAATACCATGTCAGGCACGCCGCCCCGCACCGGCGAATTTTAAAATTCGCCATGGTCGAGTGAAACTCGACTAAACGCACCGAGGTGCGTTTGGTGCGGGGCGGCGCTTTACAGTTACCCAAAAATGCAAAAAAAGGCGATGAGTAAACCTCATCGCCTTTTAACTTGCCTAAAACTTGTATTTATAGCTCTTCGACTATATGCTCAATCCATCTTGAGAACTCGATTGAAGATTTTTTTGCAACTTCAAGCACTCTTTCATGTGAATGTTTCATCTTCTGGATACCTGTTGCCATATTTGTAATGCAGGCAATTCCAAGCACCTTTATACCGAGGTAGTTTGCAACGATAGTTTCAGGCACAGTCGACATACCGATAGCATCGCCACCCATATCTCTATACCCACGAATTTCCGCCGCTGTTTCATAGTATGGACCCATAAAACCTGAGTAGACGCCTTTTTTGTATCGGATATTATGCTTTTCTGCAACCTCTTCTGCAAATCTCATAAACTCAAGGCAATAAGGCTCTGTCATATCTGGGAAACGTGTTCCAAATCTCTCATCGTTCTCGCCGATAAGTGGGTTTGTCCCCATAAGGTTTATAAAGTCGGTGATAATCATAAGGTCACCAGGCTCCAACATACTGTTCATACCGCCACATGAATTTGTAACTATCATCTTCGGCACGCCGAGCAGTTTCATCATATAAACCGGATAGGTAACTTCTTTCATCGTATACCCTTCATAGAAATGAAATCTTCCTTGAAGCGCAAGCACTTTATTGCCGTTTACCTCGCCGTAAACAAGCTGATTGCCGTGCCCTGAAACTGTTGAAACAGGAAAATGCGGTATCTCGCTATATGGAATATAAACTTTATTTTCAAGTTTATCAACAAGCGAACCAAGTCCTGAACCAAGTATTACAGCAACATCAATCTCCCCATTAATTTTGCCTTTGACATAGCTCGCAGACTCCGTCGCCTTTTCGTATAATTTCTCCATTTTATACTCCTTGTAATTTATATATTCAAAAGCAAATTATTTTTTTGCCCTTGTTCTTCGATCCCCACTTCGAGCATCTGATTTTTCAGGCGCAATATCATCACCTATCTGTCTTACCAAGAAATTCGGGTTTAGCGCATGTGTCATCGCAACTTCTTTTGTAATAACACCATCTTTATAGAGCTTTGCAAGTGAGGCATCCATACTAACCATACCCTCGCCTGCTGATGACTGGATAATTGAATTTATCTGATGGGTGCGTCCGTCACGAATAAGTGTTCTTATAGCATTGTTGCAGTACATAATTTCAAATACCGGCACAACATGCCCATCTTTTGAGGTAACTAATTGCTGGCACACAACCGCCTCAAGCACCATTGAAAGTTGCATTCTAATCTGCTCTTGCTGGTTTGAAGGGAATGTATCAACAAGTCTGTCAACGCTGTTTGCAGCGCCGAGGGTATGAAGAGCCGAGAAAACAAGATGTCCTGTTTCCGCCGCAGTTAGCGAGATGCTTATAGCCTCAGCGTCACGAAGCTCACCTATTAAAATAACATCGGGGCTCTGACGAAGAGCCGCACGAAGCGCAATAGGGTAGTTTCCTGTATCGAGCGAGATTTCCCTCTGGCTTATGATACTGCTCTTATGGCTGTGAAGATACTCAATAGGATCTTCAAGTGTTATTATATGCGCCGGTCTATCCCTATTTATTCTATCTAAAATACAGGTAAGCGTTGTTGTTTTACCGCTTGCAGATGAACCGGTAACAAGCACAAGACCTCTTTGTTTGCTCGATAGCTCGAGAATTTGCTCTGGAATATTAAGCTCTTTCGGGCTTGGCAAATCAAACGAAACAACACGTATAACCGCTGAAAGCGAGCCACGCTGTTTATATGCATTTATCCTAAACCTCGCAATACCACGAATCGAGAATGAGAAATCGTCATCTCCCCGCTCCTGCAAAACATCAGAATTCCTGCCTGCCAATTTATATACTTCCATAATAAGTCGCTCGGTATCTTTTGGCAGAAGTTTTCCAGTTTCAAGCGTTTCAATTCGCTTACTCACCTTAAAGCTCAAAGCTCGCCCCGCAACTATAAATATATCAGCTGCTCGCCGCTCGGTCATATCCCTTAATAGTTCAATCAAATCAAGTTGTTTTTCCGCTGTATAATTTGTTTCCATACCTTAGCCTCCTAATATGATTTTGGCATTATCTGCCATCTTACTCGCTCTATCTCACCTGTGCTAAAAAGATTCAGCTCTACTTCGAGAATTCTATTGTCGTCCACCTCTATACTATACTGGACTATCATTGTGCCCTGCTCTGCATCCTGAGATACTATATAGGGAAAACCCGTCTGCAAGAGCGCTTCTTCTGTATTTATAAAGTCAAACTCCGTCTCTTTAAAGAGGGAGTCGACCTCCATAACCTTTTCTTCAGCATACCCGTCCGCCTGATAGTAGGTGGTGACGGTATTTGTTGCCCTCATTGCAAGCTCACTCTCATTTTGTGTGCTTGTGATAATCAGAACTGAAAAGGATGCAAGTAGAAGAATTGTGAAAAATGTTATCAGTGAAACCATTCCAGTGGAAATCGCTGACTTTGAATTGTTTTCTTTATCCACCACTACCACCTCCTACTCCGAGGTATTTTAATACTTCAAGTTCATATATAGAGTCCTTATGATCTGTGACTGAAATAGTCGCAACCACAAGTCCGTTTTCGCTGGTAGTCATCGTTAGATAAACTGCAAAGTCATAGTCATCAACGGCTGTTTTCATCCACTCTTCATCATAGTAGCAGACTTGAAAATCTCCCTCGCTAATACTCCCCATAATCTCGCTATACCTATCAAGGTCACCGTTTGAAGCCTTGAAAGCCTCCGCTGCCGACTGCGCTTTAAGCGCCGCCATACTTATCTCGCCACTCTCTTTGTTTGTGGTAGCACCTGCTACAAATAGGTTTACACAAACTGCCGCTGACAGTGTAAAAAACAGACAGTTTAGTATCAGCTCAACTAAAAAATATCTTGTTTTATTACTTCTCATCAAACGCCCTCCTCATAACACTCAAGAAAGAGGTTTGTATCGAATTTATTACCGCTTCCATCTGTTATTTCAACAAAAAGAACTCCATCGTCCGACAGACTAAGCTCAAGCGCTGATAGCTCCATAATCCTCTGCCCTATATCTTCTGTCACTTCGGTATCCGCTATAATCGACAGCTCACAAAGGTATCCATCTTCTATATAAATATAGGTATCGAAAGTATAGTCGCCAATCTCTTCTCGTATAACGAGAGCATCACCGCCAAACACAGAGTCTGTGCGAATTTGCGTATCCCCCTCGCTCTGTCGCACCTTTTCTGTGAGATAGAAAAGCGAGGTTCTCATATTATAGTTTTTCTCTGAAACATCCGCACTATCTGCATAAACTTCTGTACCGATAATCGCCAGTATAAGTGAGCCTGCGGTATACAGCAAAAAGAGGCTGACAACAAATACAACACTGATTGTGTCCTTTCGAATCCTCTCCATCTTCTCACTCCCTTAAAGTTTAGTTTTCAATATAGAATACCGATATCTCCGGCAACAAGTTTCCACCTATATTCAAATAGTGGACAACATATGTTTCTTCATCAAAATAAAGTCCATACTCATCCTTTAGATAGTCGAGATTTACAGGGTAGCTCCCCTCGAGCGCATAGCACTGAACTGCTGAGCGTCGAACGGCATTTTCAAGCATTGTCAACTGCTCATCCGCCACCGTTTCGCCGACATTTCGCACCCCTATAACTATAACCGCAACTACTGCAACAAAAAGCAGAACCGAGTAGAACATAGCATTTTTAAATATTGCAAAACCTTTTCTTCTGCCCATAAACTTACCTCTATATTCCCGATAGTATGCCTGTTAGTGGGAGCATAACTGATAACATTACAAGTCCTACCATAACGCAGAGCAGAGCTACCATAGTCGGCTCAATTATAGAAATAAGCCTATCTGTCTGCCTTTTGGCCTCGATGCTGTATCTTTCCGAAACATCCATAAGCATATCGCTCACAGCTCCGCTTCGCATACCTGCAACTATAATACCGTTGTGTGTAGCCGAGAAAACTTCACTCGCTATGATAGCATCGCAAAGGCTCTCTCCGCGCTCCATATTTTTGAGGATAATATTTATCTTCTGCTTTGTCTGCGGACTGTCTACAAGTAGCATTGTGAGCTCAAGCGCCGATAGGGTATCGAGGCCACTTCCGAGCATTAGCGATAATGAAAATGCAAATCTGTTTGCACTTTCAGCTTTAGATAAGCCTCTTGTGACAGGCGCATTATCATAAATGCTTCTGAGCACTTCACGACCTTTTCTGATAAGGCGCATCAAAACAAACAAAACAACTACCGCCGCTATTACCCCTAAAATCACAACTGTGTAGCTCGATAGGTCACTGCCGAGATTTAGCATAAACATCGATATCGGATTCATAGCAATTCCAAGCTGGTTAAACACCTGCTCAAAGACAGGCATTACCTCGACGAGAATAACAAAAATAACAACAAAAACCATACCCGCCATAAAGAGAGGGTAGACTATCGATGAGCGAATCTGTGTGCGAAGCTTATCTTTGTCACTGTAAAACTTCGCAAGTGCCGTTGCCACTTCTTCTATACGCCCTGTCTGCTCTGACACCTCTACCATGCTAATAACATACTCGGGGAAACACCCGACTTCTGTCAGCGCATATGAGAAAGAATTTCCAGCGGACACAATATCATAGAGTGCCCGAAACAGCGAAGCATCCTCTTTTTTAGGTGTATTTTCACTGATTATCAAAAGACTCTCCCAAGTAGGCATACCGCTCTTTGCAAACATTGTCATCTGCTCGAAAAAATATGCGAGTTCAGCTGAATTGAGCGCTCGAAATTTTGCATTTGCTTTACCCATAATTCGTAATCCTTTCAGACTTTTTTAATGTTAATAAAAATAAAGTGCATTGTAGTTTTCACCGTCGCCGATATATTCAAGAATTCCACCCCTTGAACCGTTTGATGAGGCAAAAGTGGGATCCATTCGAACCCATTCAGAGCCGTTGAAAGATATTATATCCTGCACCCAGCCAGTTTCTTCGGTGTAGACCGAAATCCATGCGTGGTAGGCACTCCCTGCCCAACCTACAACAAGCTGAGTTGGTATTCCCTGTGAGCGGAGCATTGCGCTCATAAGCGCTGCATAGTCAAAGCAAAGGCCTTTTTTTGTGCTGAGTGTTTCATCTACAACCGGGATATAGAAGCTATTTGTAGCCATTACCTGCTCAGCTCTATCATAATCATACACTACCTCGCCGATAACAAATTCATAAACTTTCTCGACAACATCTATATCGTCAAACGCTCCATAGGCAAGCTCTTTTGCCTTTTCAACCGTAGCTGAGTTTTCATTAAAATCTACATAGTAGTTTGAATACAAAAACGGGGTGAACTCATCGGCTATCTCAACAGTCACACTATAAGTATCTATAACAAAATACTTCGTGCCCTCGACATTTTCATTAACTGTTATGGTATAGCTTCCACTGTCCTCAGCAAAAGGGATAGTTATAAATCCCTCTCCGACAGGTAGGTCGTAGGTATACGCTTCCGCAGTATTTCCATCTTTAATTATCTGAAGTTTTGGCTTTGCATTCGTACCGTTATATCTTATATTTATAAGACCGAGACTGGTTTTTGTTGTATCAATAGACGATACCTTCCCCTCTGTTATCTCGGTATCTGCTGTATTCGCAACTAAAACTATCGGGGTATTATCCCTATCGCCAAGCTCTGTGGGTTCTGGCTCATCGCCGCCTCCGCCACTGCCACTCTCGCCACAGGCTACAAGTAGAAGCGCGAGAACAGCCATAACCAAAAAAAGTTTTATCTTTTGGTGCAAGCAGATCATCCTTTCTTTAATACTTATTTTAATTGTACCATATTTAAACAAAAATGTGGATAGATTTATAAGAAAAATCATAGATATTTTTTAACACTTTTCACCAAAAAAAAGACCCCGAGGTTACAAAGCAACAAGTTATAAAAATATATCTAATAAACATATATTTTTTTTGTAAAAACTCTTGAAACTTCAAATGAAAATTGTTATACTGTCTATTAATAGTATTTATAGGAGGCATGAAATGCGCAAAATATCAGTTACAATGCTTGGAGAGTTCAAACTCATGGTAGATGGTGAAGATATCTCCCTAAAGCTTCGACTTTCATCAAAAAAACTTTTTTTATTGCAATATCTCATCCTCTGCAAAGGGAATCCAGTTTCAATAGACCAGCTTACAAACATCCTTTGGGAGGGAAGCAGTGAGATAAACCTCACAAACACCTTGAAAACTCTTGTATCAAGGCTTCGAAAAGACCTATCTGCTGTCGCACTTGACAAGGCTATTGTCACAGGGTCCGGCTCTTATATGTGGAAACCTGAAGAGGATGTCGATATCGATGTTTTCACACTTGAAGAGCTTTGTACAAACCTAAAGATGGCAAAAAACCTCGACTCTAGTAATCGCGCTGATTTCGAGCGAGTTTTGTCAATATATAACGGGGATCTTCTCTCCACCTCACCCTATAGTTCATGGGTTTCACCAAAGATGCTCCACTACCAAAACATGTTTATCGAGGTTTCAAAAAAGTACATTGAGCTTTTAAATGGCATCGAGGAGTATGACAATGTTATTGTTGTCTGTGGTGCTGTACTTGAAAAAGCACCATATGACTCGATGATAAATATCGAGCTTATGTCTGCACTTGTAAAGCTCGGACGCGAAAAAGAGGCATTTAACCACTATTCTGCACTCGCAAAGCTCCACTATGACCAACTCGGCGTTCACCCCTCAGACGAACTCGTTTCATTTTATAAAAAGATTATAAAGATGGATAGAGATCACGAGGTGAAAATTGAGGGTATTTGTCGTGAGCTTCGTGATTACAGTGAGGAATCGGGCGCGTTTGTCTGTGAATACGCTGTCTTTAAAGAGATATACTCAATGCATATGAGAAACCTAAAACGCCTTGGCTCAACTATGTATCTCGCTATGATTAGCATAAAAAATAACTCAATTGAAGAGCAAACACCTGCAGATGTAAACATTGCTATGCAGCGTCTTCTCGAGTTTTTACAAATAAATCTTCGTTCTGGGGACACAATAACAAGGTATAGCCCATCACAATATGCGGCACTTCTCCCAACAAACGACACCGGATACGATATAAAATCAGTCGTTATGTTGCGACTTAAGAAAAGCTATGAAGCAAGACCTGAAAACGCAAACTTCAAATTCGACTATAAACTAATTAAACTCAAAAATCAATAACTCGGAGGTGATATGATGAATGTGCAAATCTTCACGCTCGGGGAACTTCGCATAATCGTAAATAACGTTGATATAATCCAAAAGCTCAAGCAGTCACCCAAAAAGATAATGTTGCTTGAATATCTTCTGGTAAATAACGGAAAAGCTGCCACTACTGCAAACATCATAGACGCTCTATGGTATGGCAGAGATGACTTTGGACTTGAAAACACCCTTAAAACTCTTGTTTCAAGGCTTCGTAAAGACCTAAACGATGCAGGGCTTCCAAATGCAATTATTACAAAGCGTGGCGCTTATATGTGGAACCCTGAAATAGAATGCGATATAGATATTGTAACTTTTGAGAAACTCGCAACAGAGCTATCGGAAGTTGAAGTTCTCGACGAAAACAATGTCGATTTGTTCGATGAAGTTCTCTATATTTACAGCGACGACCTCCTTGTCAGCTCCTCGCTCTCAAACTGGTTTTCGCCAAAAAACTACTACTACCACACCCTATACCTTAAAACAGTGACACGATATATAAACCTTTTAAATGTAAAAGAGCTTTATGGCGATGTTATAAGAGTTTGTAAAACAGCTCTTGAGATTGATATGTTCGACACCCTTTTAAATCTCGAACTCATGCGCGCACTGCTAAAGCTCGGTAAAAATAAAGAGGCGCTTGAGCGCTACCAAAATGTTACCGACCTGCATTATAATCACTTAGGTATAAAACCCTCAGAGGAGATACTCGATTTTTATAAGCTTCTTATTATGGAGGAGCAAAACACCGAGTCAAATATCGAAGATATTTATAACGAGCTTCGAAACGACGAAGATGACCGAGATGCTTTCGTCTGTGAATACGCCATTTTCAAGGATATCTACAGACTATATATGCGAAACCTAAAACGACTCGGTTCAAATATGCACCTTGCGATTGTCACTATTCACGGTTCCTCAAACGTTGAGATCGACCCGATTTTAGTCGATAAAACTATGCGCAGACTCCGCAATCTCCTCCAGACAAACCTGCGCTCAGGCGACACCATCGCGAGATATAGCCCTAATCAGTTTGTCATTTTACTTCCAAACATCGATAACAGTGAGATGGGAAAACTCGTCCTTAAAAGGCTACAAGGCAAGTTCTTCTCAGACTCAGCTAACACAAAGTTCAGCTTTGATTTCAAACTACTTGAAGTTTTTGGAACTGATGATAAGCTCGCTATTTTAAAATAAGTCTCTTTGATTTAATATCAGCGGCTTGAATATGTCAACTATAAAAATGCTCCCGTTAACGGGAGCTTTTTTATTTGGTTTTATATCTTCTGATATCTGTTGTCTGGTTTCTGACGTCTGGTACCGCCGCCCCGAAGCAAACGCACCTCGGTGCGTTTGGTCGAACGCAGTTCGACCACGGCGAACACGAAGGGTTCGCCGCTTCGGGGCGGCGGGCAGACGGCAGCGGATAGATACCCTCTATTAAATAAAATTTCCTGGTACCACTTTACCGAGATTTTGCACCCTCTTCAACTAAACTAATCTCTAAGACATTAATAATTCTATATCGCCGAAACATTCGCCCTCTCAGTAGCGCAAGTAGCCCCGAAATACTGATCATACCTAAACATTATAAATCCGCCGTAATTGCTTGATGCTCTGGCGTCACTAATCTGCCGCGCTAATATATTCCCAGCTGTCCAGTAGCTATTTGCACCGACTTTATAGGCCGCCTGTCCGATAATCAACTTCACTGAAGGCGAAGTGACCACACCTTGCCAGTTTGCGAGCGCCGTATCGTAAGGCAGACTGCCCTCGCCATAACTCCAGTATATTTGCGGAGCTAAGTAGTCAACATATCCAGGCGTTGACCCCCAAAGCCGTACATCAGCAGACATTGTGCCGTAGTTGTTGTTTATATTTCCAGCAGGTGAGATACCAAACGGAATATTCTTTATCGATTTAATTCCGCTGTAAACCGAGGAAATCAAGGTGTTTACATTATCAATCCTAAACTGCGACAAACTCCTACCGCCACCAAGTGCCGCATAGCTGTTTGCATCGATTGAGGCATCGGCTGTCGGGTAGAAATAGTCATCAAAATGTATACCATCTACATTGTAGTTTCGAACAACCTCTAAAACTCCCGCTACAACAAGGTCACGCACCTCACTGCTCGCTGGATTTAAATAGTAGAAATTGTTATACACAAAAACGTTATCGGTGCCAATCCAATTTTTAATCGGATCGCCATCTGGCAAATCGACCGAGGTCGATGGCCCTCTATATGGATTAAACCAAGCTTCTATTAAAAGCCCTCTTGCGTGTGCCGCCTCGACCATAATAGCAAGCGGATCAAAGCTCGCAGCACCGCCACGGCTACCGGTGAAATATTCAGCTGTTGGGTATAGGGTACTGCTGTAATATGCATCACTATGACTGCGCACCTGAACAATAACAGTGTTAAGCCCTGTGGCAACGCAGTTATCGAAATAACTTGCTATGTATGAGCGGAAAGTAGCTTCGCTCTGCCCCTCTAAAATCGCCATATACTCAAGGTACGATATCCAAACACCACGCATCTCCGAAGCGGGCGGCGGGTTTACCGAAGAAGTACTACTACTTGAACTGCTACTGCTACTCGAGCTTTCATCTTCATCGTCTGAGTCGGACTCTTCATCTTCATCCTCATCGTC
>CAYJJJ010000014.1:7784-10549 GCA_964370465.1 uncultured Oscillospiraceae bacterium | reverse complement strand
TCGAGCTTTCATCTTCATCGTCTGAGTCGGACTCTTCATCTTCATCCTCATCGTCGTCCTCATCTTCATCATCTGAGTTCGATTCATCGTCTTCGTCCTCGTCCTCATCATCTTTTTCTGTGTCTGACTCCTCATCATCTGATGACGAGCTACTGCTTTGTGAGTTTTCGTCCTCATCTTCATTTGAATTTTGCGCATCTGAGTCATCTTCACTCTCAGACATCGTCTGCTCGTAGTCTGACAGCGTCATAAAAGCACCGACAGCTTCAGCTGAAACATCTGCCGGTGTAACAGTATTCGGAAGAACTACTATCGTCAGTGCAACCGATAGAACAAACGCTATAACTAAAAAAAATAACTTATTTTTCATTTTAATAACCTGTCACGACGAATTCGCCGTCAAAACTATTTGTTTCAAAAAAGTTCTTATCATCTTTTGCAAAAAGCGTGCCATAATGGGGCTTGTCCCCCCCTTGCTTTTTCACAACTTCACCCTTGAAAATAACACCTCGGTCAAGCTTCTTTAATCCGAAAATATCCTGTATTATCTGTTGTGGCACCGAGAACTCACTGCCCCAGAATATACCTTGGTTATTCTCACCGCCGATTTCAGTTGCAGAGATATTTTCAACCGATAAAACAACACCATTTGCGGTAATTTTCCGCACCAAAAGTCCTTTTGGAGTGAGCAAAAACTCGGCAACTGCGCCGTTTTGCGAGAGATATAATATTATCTGACTATCATCTGTTGGCGTTGTTTCAAAGCTAAAAAGTCTAATATACAAATCGTTTTTAACTGCACATATTCTACATTGCGTATAAGGATTAATTTCACTGCTGTCCCTATAATTTTTAAGCACAATAGTCGGCAGAGCTTCCCACATGATAGGTATTTTTTGAACGGTTATAAATTCCTGCATAAGTTAACCTACAATCAACTTTCCTTCGGGGAGGATACTTCCCCCAGCGTTTATATCTTTTTTATAAGCGAGTGATATTAAGAATCCAACAGGCCCCAAACGGCCGATAAACATAGTCACAGTTAGAAGCAGTTTTGTGATAACATTAATTTCCGCCACAACACCGCTCGACAGCCCGACAGTTGCAAAGGCACTTGTCGCTTCAAACAGCGCGTTCATACCGTTTATCACCTCTGAGTGAGGATTTAAGAAGTAGATGCCGAGTGCCGCTGCGCCAACTATCGCAAGACCCATAAACCCGACGGTTAATGAGCGGTAGACATCTGTTTGATTTATTCTGTGTTTTAGCACATAAGTTTCGTTGTTTCCCCTTGAAACCGAGAAAACAGTGCAGAGCAAAACCGCAAAGGGAATTATCTTAATACCGCCACCAGTTGAACCAGGTCCCGCCCCTATAAACATAAGTATCACAGAGAAGAGCTTGCCTTCACCTGTCATCGCCGCTATATCTATCGTATTGAATCCCGCTGTACGGCAGGTGACCGACTGAAAGAATGCCGCTCCGAGCTTCTCTTCAACTGTGAGCGCTCCAAGTGTGCCTGGATTGTTCCACTCGGTAATTAAAAACAGAATAGTGCCTACGAGCAAAAGCGCACCTGTGACGAAAAGAACTATCTTGCTGTGGAGTGAAAACCTGCGCTCTTTTCGGTAGTTCATTATGTCCATCCAGACGATAAATCCAAGTCCACCGATGATTATAAGTCCTACTATTACCATATAAACCGTCGGATCTGTGACGTAATTCGAAAGGCTTATGTATTCGCTCTCAAACCCTAACACATCAAAACCCGCATTACAGAATGCTGAAATACTTAGAAAAACAGAAATCCAAAGTCCGTGAAGTCCGTATTTTGGGACAAATGTAATAGCTAAAAGTACTGCACCTATTCCCTCAATTAACACAACTTTCCCAACGATATTAGTAAGTGTTGTGCGAATACCTCCGAGCGTTGTGAGGTTCATCGATTGTTGCGCAAGTGAGAGGGTTTTAAGACCCATCTTTTTGCCCATAAGGACTGAGAAAAATGCAACAAGGGTCACAAGTCCAAGTCCGCCGATTTGAATGAGGAAGAGAATAACCATTTGACCAAAAAAGTTCCAGTAGGTGAATGTATCGAATACGACAAGTCCCGTCACACAAGTAGCAGAAGTTGCGGTGAATAGTGCATCGGTAAGCGCTGTAAACTCTCCACTTTTAGAGCTTATTGGAAGCATTAGTAAAATAGTGCCTACGAAGATAACACCTATAAAACTAAGCGCTATTATCTTCGCTGGATGAGCATTCGCAAATAATGATTTGAATATATTTTTTTTCATTTTTTACCCCTAATTGTATATACGGATTCATTATATCAAACTATATCTTTTTTTGCAAACACATCTACCCTCTATCTTCTATCTTTAACCCACCACCTATCCGCACCGCCCGCCGAGGGCAGATAAATCTGCCCTCCGTCGGTTTGCTTCGCAAACCGCACGAAACCCGCCTTTGGCGGGTTTGCGGCGGGCGGCGAATAGTTTGGCGGGTTTACGGCGGGCGGCGGATAGCTCGTCGGGTCTGCGGCGGGCGGCGGATAGTTTGGTGGGTTTGCGGCGGGCAGCGGATAGCTCGTCTACAAGCAATTGGCATCAGCACTTTATAGCAATAAACATACAGCCTATGCCCTTAATTTCGGCATTAAACCCCAATCGCTACAAGCAACTAAAATGCTTACTATCCAGCACAAAAGCCAGCAATAAATTAAACCCATTGCCAAATCTTATTTTTTCCGTCAATAGCTACTA
>CAYJJJ010000014.1:0-7684 GCA_964370465.1 uncultured Oscillospiraceae bacterium | reverse complement strand
CCAGCAATAAATTAAACCCATTGCCAAATCTTATTTTTTCCGTCAATAGCTACTATTCTAAAAAACAGGCGGGTCCCCCCACCTGTTTTAAATTAATTCTAAAACCCAAACTTTCAAAAAAAGTTAATAATTCTTGCATACCTCTTCAAAGTATGCTTGCGGATGATCACAAACAGGACATTTGCCCGGCGCCTGTGTACCCTCGTGGTTGTGTCCACAGTTTGAACATACCCAAGTAATTTTTGTATCTTTTTTGAAGACTGTGCCGTTCTCGATATTTGCAAGAAGCGCTTTGTATCTCTCTTCGTGCTCTTTTTCTATCTTTCCAACTGCCTCGAAAAGTCTTGCTATTTCAGTGAAACCCTCTTCTTTTGCAATCTCTGCAAACTGCGCATACATCTCAGTCCACTCATAGTTTTCACCAGCTGCCGCATCTTTTAGGTTCTCCATTGTATCGGGCACACCGTCGTGCAGAAGTTTAAACCAAATCTCAGCATGCTCTTTTTCATTTGCCGCAGTTTCGGTAAATATGTTTGAAATCTGAACATATCCGTCTTTTTTCGCCTTGCTTGCATAATAGGTATACTTGTTTCTCGCCTGGCTCTCACCGGCAAAAGCCGCCATCAAATTCTGTTCTGTTTTTGATCCTTTAAGTTCCATATTAATCCTCCTTAAAATTATATTAAAAGGCAGTGCGCCATTTAATGCTTATCTATTATTGACTGCAAAAACGATTTGTAGTCATCAGCTACCGATTTTGGCGAAATAATTTGTGCTTTGTTTCCAAACCCACAAAGCCAGCCGTAAAACCTCGCAGAAACAGCAACATCTCTATTTAAAATAAACCTCTCGCCATCCGGCACAAAAACAGCATCATCTGAAAACTTGTCCCGAACAGAGCTTAGCAGTGAGTTGTCAAAACTAAGTGTAAGTTTTTGTTTTTCACCGCCAAACATATCAAATGTTTCCTTTATATAGCTTGAAATATCGAAATCCTGCGGAACTGCACCCGTCCAATCTACCGGCTCGATGCTCTCCATTCGATCAACTCTGAAATTCGTGAAATTATTATACTTTTCATAAAAGCTGACAAGATAATATCTATCTTCGTTGTAGCTTAGTGTTATCGGAAAAGCAGTATACCTCTTACCGCCATTTCGATAAATTTTCTTACCCTCGATATCGATATTGAAATATTTAAAACTAATAGCTTTTTTATCGATTATCGCCCGCTCTATTCGGCTGATATTATAGTAAATCTGCTCGTTATCGCTTTTAGGTCTGCTTATAATCCGAAGCCCTTCATGAAGATGTTTTGCCTCGTGTTTTGAGAGAAAACTCTCAAGCTTATTTATTATAGCCATGCTCTTCTTTTCAGAGAGCGACTTTGAAGAGGCAACGGCATCTATTAAAATTTTTATCTCTGCTGTTTCAAATCGGCGCTCACCGAGATAATATCCTTTACCTGTTTTTATGATATCGTAATCGAGCGCAATAAGTCTTTCAATATCGTCATAAATGCTTTTTCTCTCAGCACTTATTCCGGCATCAGCGAGTAGCTCAATTAATCTCGTCGTTGAAACTATATGATTTTCATCGCTATGCTTGTTTAGCAAATCAAGTATTGTGATAAGTTTTATTTTGCTACCCATATTTTTTGCCATAAATTTCCTCCAGAAAAAAAGCTGTCTACACTCAGTATATATCATCTATACACCGTTGTAAACAGCTAATTTATTTTATAGAACTGTATGTTCAAGGAAAATCGATACACCTATAATAATAAGGGTAATTCCACCAAGTATTTCAGCTTTCCCACCGAGAATTTTACCAAATCTTTTGCCTGCCGCAACGCCTATTGCCGATATAATAAAAGTGGTCGTTGCTATCAAAATACCAGCGGATATAATCTCAACGTTTAAAAAGGCAAATGTAATACCGATAGCCGCCGCATCGATGCTTGTTGCAACAGCTAAAGTGAACATCTCTCTGTGAGAGAGCCGCTCTTGCGGTACATCGCAATCATCAATACCTGAAAACCCCTCTTTTATCATCTTGCCACCGATAAGCGAGAGCAAAATAAGCGCTATCCAGTGGTCAATCGCTATGATATAGCTTGAGAATGAATTTGCAAGGAGGTAGCCGAGTATCGGCATTATCCCCTGCGCAATTCCAAAATAGAGGGCAACCGTTAAGATATCTCGCCCCCTCGTCTTACGCAGAGATATCCCCTTACATAGCGCCACGGCAAAGGCGTCCATCGAGAGCCCCACCGCAATGCTGAAAATACTAATAAAACCCATCAGAATCCGCCTTTACGCTTTTTCTATATATATTGTTACCGAAAGACCGTTTATGTCCCAATCAGCGCCAAAAGCATATTTTTCCTCTGAGAGCGTTACCGCTAAAACATCTGAGCAGACCTCTTCCTCACAGGACTTCGCAACGCTTATAAGCTTATCGTTGCCGACAATTGCAAGCTTAATCTTGTCAGTAACTTCAAAACCTGAATCTTTTCTCATCTGCTGAATTTTCGATACCATCTCACGAAGATACCCCTCATCGATTAGCTCATCTGTGAGCTTTGTATCAATAGCAACGGTCATATCGCCATCCGCAACCGAGGTAAACCCTTCCGCTTTTGTGGTTTCAATCAATAGCTCTTCTTCGATAAGTTTGTGAGTTTCACCATCAACAACTATCTCGATAAATCCGTTTTCAGTGAGTTCCTTTTTCTTTTGGCTTCCATCACAAGCAAGAAGCGCCTCACGAACAGCATTTATCTGTTTGCCAAATTTTCTGCCGAGCAGTTTTAGCTGTGGCTTTAAGATATAGCTTACAAACTGCGCACCGTCGTTCACGAATGTTACCTTTTTAATGTTGAGCTCTTCCCTTATAATATCGCAGTACTGCTCTGACAACTCTTTCTTGCCACTTATGAAGATTTCCGCAAGTGGTTGTCTGTTCTTTAGTACCGCCTCATTACGAGCGGCACGGCCGAGGTTAACAGCAGATAAAACTATCTCCATGTTGGATAAAAGCTCTTCGTCAATTAAGCTATCATCTGCTTTCGGGTAGCTATTTAGATGGATACTAACAGGGACATTAGGATTTACATTTCTCTCGATATTCTGATAGATTTCCTCTGTCATAAACGGTATAAACGGCGCCGCAATTTTGCAGAGCGTTACAAGAGTGTGGTGAAGTGTTTTGTATGCCGCTATCTTATCAGCAGTTAGCTCACTCGACCAAAATCTCTCACGACAACGTCTTACATACCAGTTTGAGAGCTCATCTGTAAAGTCGGAAAGTGTTTTAGCACCCTCTGGTATACGATAATTCTCAAGGTGGTCGGTGACTGTTTTTATAGTCTTGTTAAGGCTCGCAACAAGCCATTTATCCATAACGGTTAGAGCGCTCTCATCAAGACTGTGCTCGTGCGGATTAAATTTATCGATATCCGCATAGAGAACATAGAAAGCATAGCTGTTATAGAGAGTCGAGAGGAATTTCCTCTGTGCCTCAACAACCGCCTTGCCGTGGAATCTGCTTGGAAGCCATGGAGCTGAGCTAGTATAGAAATACCAACGAACAGCATCTGCACCGTATTCGCCGAGTGCATCCATAGGATTTATCGCATTGCCCTTAGATTTGCTCATCTTCTGCCCGTTCTCATCGTTTACGTGGCCAAGCACGATAACATTTTTAAACGGAGCTCTGTCAAATAGAAGGGTTGAGATTGCAAGGAGCGAGTAGAACCATCCTCTTGTCTGGTCAACTGCCTCTGAGATAAAGTCCGCTGGGAACTCCGCCTCAAACTGCTCTTTGTTTTCAAATGGGTAGTGGTGCTGAGCGAAAGGCATAGCTCCGCTGTCAAACCAGCAGTCGATAACTTCTGAAACCCTGTTCATTAGGCCACCGCACTTCTCACAGCTAATAGTCACTTCATCGATATATGGTCTGTGAAGCTCGATATCATCTGGGCAGTTTTTGCTCATGCTTTTTAGCTCTTCAATTGAGCCGATGCAATGCTTATGACCGCATCCACACTCCCAGATATTGAGCGGTGTGCCCCAGTATCTGTTTCTTGAGATACCCCAGTCCTGAACATTTTGTAGCCAGTCGCCAAAGCGCTTTGTACCTATGCTCTCAGGCATCCAGTTTATAGTGTTGTTATTTTTTATAAGATTTTCTTTAACTTCGGTCATCTTGATAAACCAAGACTCACGAGCGTAGTAGATAAGCGGAGTGTCGCATCTCCAGCAGTGCGGATAGCTGTGCTCAACTTTTGGCGAGGAGAATAGAAGCCCCAGGCTCTCAAGGTCTTTTAGTATCTCTATATCTGCATCTTTGCAGAAAACACCAGGCCATTTTGTTTCCTGCGTCATCTCGCCCTTTGAGTTTACAAGTTGCACGAAAGGAAGATTATATCTTCTGCCGACTCTGTTGTCATCTTCACCGAACGCGGGCGCCATATGAACAACACCAGTACCGTCGGTTAGTGTTACGAAGCTATCGCAAGTAATATAGAAAGCATCTTCTTTTGGTTTTGCAAAATCCCATAGCGGAATATAGTGCATCCCCTCCATATCACTGCCTTTAATTGTTTTTAATATCTCAACTTCTTCGCCGAGTATTTTAGTTGCAAGCTCTTTTGCAAGGTAGCATTTCTCTGTTTCGGTTTTCGCTAAAACATACTCTTCATCGGGGTTCACACAGAGCGCTACGTTTGACGGTAGAGTCCATGGAGTTGTGGTCCATGCTAAAATATCTGCATCTTCATCGCGCAGTTTAAAGCGGACAAAGGCAGTCCTCTCCTTGACATCTTTATACCCCTGTGCCACCTCATGGCTCGATAGCGGAGTTCCGCAACGTGGGCAGTATGGCGTTATTTTAAAGCCCTTGTAGAGCAAATCTTTATTGTAAATCTCTTTTAGTGCCCACCATTCGCTCTCGATATAGTCGTTGTGGTAGGTGACATAAGGCTCATCCATATCGACCCAGTAGCCGACAACCTTTGAGAACTCTTCCCACATCTCCTTGTATTTCCAAACGCTCTCTTTGCACTTGCCGATAAATGGGTCAAGGCCAAACTCCTCGATGCCATCTTTACCATTTATGCCGAGCAGTTTCTCAACTTCTATTTCGACAGGTAGACCGTGGGTGTCCCAACCGGCTTTTCTCGGAACATCATACCCCTGCATTATCTTATATCTTGGGAATAAATCTTTTACAACACGGGTGATGACATGCCCGATATGCGGCTGACCGTTAGCCGTCGGTGGACCGTCGTAGAATGAGTAGACAGGTTTGCCACTGCCCTCTTCCACTGTTCTCTCGAAAATCTTCTCTTCGTTCCAAAACTTAACGATTTCTTTTTCACGATCTGTGAAACTACTGCTTGCTTGTACTTTTTTGTACATATAATTCACCTCTAAAAAAATAAAAACACCTGCCCATAACAGGACACGTGAGTGTTTACCACCTATTATACTAAACCAACATTTAGCTCTTCGATAACGGAGAAGCGCCGTTGCAGCCTACTTGAATTATCTTTCGGTGCAAAGCTTCAAAGTGATTTTCATATAAACCTAATCGGGAAAACTCTCACCACACGTTTTCTCTCTTTGCCTTTTAGCTTATACTACTCTCTTTTTCACAGCTTTTATACGTCTTTTATAATAACATTTTTTATTTTTTCTGTCAATATACTGCGTTATATGGTAAAATAAAACCATGTTAAGGATAGATGTTGCTAAAAGAATACTTGAAATACTAAAAGGTGCCGGTTTCGAGAGCTACCTTTGCGGCAGCTTTGCTTTAGGTCGGAATTTCGGCAGTAAAACTTCTTTTAAGGATATTTCAACTTCTGCCACGATAAAAGATATAAAAAAACTGCTTAAAGGCTCATTTGCACTGCAAAAAGAACGCAGACGATATATTGTTTACAGTCAGTCGGGTTTAAGCGTCAAGATATCTTGTAACTTGACAGATAGCAAAGCACCATATAATATAGATGAAACAACACAAATAAATACCGAGCTTGAAAGTGGCGAAATATCACTTATAAACGAAGAGATAGTTTTACAAAAACCCGCTGAAATATTGCGGTGTATTCTGCTATCCTCGCTCCACGATATCCCGATATCGAATGAAACCCTTACCTTTTTCAATGATAATATCCATCTTCTCGATATGATAAATCCCAAAAAGGTATTTTCTTTTCTTCGCAGAATAATAGTATGCGATAAAGCGGGCGAGATATTATTGCGTCACTTTAATATCTTCAAGAGAATTCTACCCCGTATTGCCTTGCTTGAAAATTTCGAGCAGAATAACAAGCATCATATCTACGACTGCTTAGTTCACACAGCGCATGTTATCGATAAAACAGAGCCGGACCTTGCTTTGCGTCTTGCCGCTCTTTTCCACGATACAGGTAAGCCACACTGCTATACCGAGGACAGCGATGGTCAGGGACACTTTCACGGTCACGCTAAAATTAGCGCCGAAATAACAAGGGAAACCCTTTATAATCTCGAAGTTTCAAGAGAGCTTGTAAAAGAAGTATTTTTGCTCGTTCGCTACCACAGCCATAGGATTGAAGCAGATGTTGACTATATTAAAAAACGACTGACATACCTATCCCCTGCTCTATATAAAAAGCTGTTGAAGCTCTGTATCGCAGACAATCGAAGCAAAAACCCAAACTACACAAAGCGACTTATTCGCGCAACACAGGCTATGAAGATAGTCGATGACTTTATACTAAGCGGCGAGAACAATACCATATATAAACTCGACATAACAAGAGAAGAGCTCACAGCGCATGGGATTTCAGAGGCGAAAGTTTCAGAGGTTTTAGCATATATTATGTCGCTTGTGATTGAGGGAGAGATTGAAAACAGCAGTAGTGCTATTTTGGAAAGGGCGCTTTTGTACAAGGAAAATCCGAAATTTTGAGTTAAAATAATTAAACGAGCAGTTGTAATTATTTTATATAAACAAAACTAAGGGGGTTTAAGATGAATTACAAAATTGTAGAAAAACAGACTTTCAAAGTCTATGGCAAAATGCAAGCGGTGAGCATGGAAAACAGCACAGCGGAGATCACAAACCTTTGGAGAGAGCATTACGAAACAGAAACCAACAAAATTATTTGTGGTTGCTATGGTGTCTGCTATTCTGATGAGTTTGGGGCAGATGTTAAGTACTGTATCGCAGACGACTACACTGAAGGCAAAGCTCTGCCAGAAGGTTGCGAGGTATTAGAATTTGAAGCGGGCAGCTGGGCAATTTTCGAGGGCAATGGTGCAATTCCAAATTCGATAATTGACTTAACTCAGGAAATTTTCTCCGAGTGGATAGGCACGCATAAAGAGTATGAAATTGCAGATAATTTCAATATCGAAGTATACGGGGACCCTACAAAGTTTCCAAATGGTATTTATGATGATAATTACAAGGTGGAAATCTGGGTACCGGTGATGAAGAAGATATAATATTTAGTGAAAAAAGACGACGGTAACGTCGTCTTTTTTATAATATCTGTATATGCCATGCATCGTGTGGCATAGCGTATTTCAAAGAACCGGGTACCTGTTCTAAATCTCTGATTTAGGCAACAGGTCGTGTTATTTATATTTTGCGGAGCAAAATATAAAAGGTAATAACTAATAGCTAA
>CAYJJJ010000013.1:6602-29617 GCA_964370465.1 uncultured Oscillospiraceae bacterium | reverse complement strand
GCCGTCACAGACGGCAGATGCCTGTTAATCTCCATTCTGTACGGAGATTATTCAATACTTTTTGTGCTGTGCACACAGAATGGAGATTAGTATGAAACTTCAGATAAAAAAACTATCAGAGCTTGCAACACTACCTACAAGGGGGAGCGCTGAGAGCGCAGGGCTTGATTTATATGCGGCAGTTGAGAGTGATGTCACAATAAAGTCAAAATCGACTGCTACAATTAACACAGCTATTGCCCTCTCTCTTCCAAAAGGTACAGCAGGACTTGTCTATATAAGAAGCGGTATGGCGTTTAAGCACGGTCTATGCCTTGTCAACAGCGTCGGCGTTATAGATAGCGACTATCGAGGCGAGGTGGTTGTTGGGATTTACAACAGTAGTGAGTGCGACTACACAGTAAAACACGGTGAGCGGATAGCGCAACTTATAGTCACTCCGTATATAGAAACAAACCCAGTGTTTTGCGATATAGATGATACAGAGAGAGGGGAAGGTGGATTTGGTTCCACCGGTAAATAACATGAAAAAATCTATTCTATTATTGTTTTGCATTCTATCAGCGGTAATCCTCGGTGCGCTTATAGCAGACCTTACCGACGGTATTCCGCAACTTGCTTGGCTGTCATTCGGCTCATCGGTTGGTATTTCGCCAGGGGCTCCGCTTGTGCTTGATTTATCGGTATTGGTGCTTACATTTGGAGTGTCTATCGGGATAAACGTAGCACAGGTTATAACTATTTCGGTAGCGCTATTTATCTACATAAAATACCTCTCAAAGAGCAGGATATGAAAAGGGTGATTTTAGCCTCCGCCTCACCTCGCAGGGTAGAGCTTCTCTTGGGGTGCGGATTTGAGGTTATAGTTTGTCCGTCGAATGCCGAAGAGAATTACGATAGAGATACCCCTCCAGATGAAGTGGTAACTTTGCTCTCGGCGCGCAAGGCGGAAGAGGTTGCAAAAAAATATCCCGATGAATTTGTTATAGCGGCGGACACAATAGTTGTAAGTGACAACAAAATTCTCGAAAAGCCTATCGATAGAAACGATGCTTTTTTGATGATTTCCACCCTTTCAGGTAAAACCCACAGTGTGTATACAGGGGTTTGTATAATGCATAAAGGGGAGCAAAGAAGCTTTTATGATAAGTCAGATGTGAGCTTCTACGAGCTTTCGGCGGATACAATAGAGCGGTATCTCGACGTTGCAAATTACAGCGATAAGGCTGGTGCTTATGCGGTTGATGAAGAGGCAATGATGTTTATAAGAAGGATTGAGGGGAGCTTCGCGACAGTTAAAGGGCTACCTGTGAGCAGACTTATACGGGAACTTCAAAGCTTTGCATTGCAGTTTTCAGAAGAGTACAGATTTACAAGTATATTTTAGTTATTGATTAAAAAACAAAACAAGGAATTTAACAGATGAAAAATTTAAAATTAACACTCGTGCGAAGAGATGCCACAACTCTTATATATATCTGCGTGGCACAGCTCTTTTTTCACTCGGTGAACAACGGGCTTATCGACCTTTTGAAATATGTCTTTTTAGCGGGCTCTTTAATTATGACGGGCTTTTTGCTCTATAATATGCACGCGAAGCGAGGCCTTAAAAGACTGACATTTAAAGTTTTAGTCTTTTTGCTATCTTACAACTTTGCGCTCTTGTTGATTTCGCTAATTGTAGGTGGAATACAGGGTGGGATTATCAATATTATTTTGGGGATTGCTTTGATGAGCGTTTTTATAGAAATCGGGGATTAGCCTATCAGAGGGTAGAAAACAGACAATAGAGGGCAGCGATTCACATCATTAATCTTTAGTCATTCACCGCCCGCCTTTAGTTCTACCTGTTTTCAGGTAGCTATTATTAAGATTTGATAAAGATATTGTAGTTCGTGCGAAAATAGGTTATAATAAACTAAATATGTAATTTTTGGGAGAGAATATAATATGTCATCATTGTTTACAAAAGATATCGGTGTTGATCTCGGCACCGCAAATACCCTTGTTTTTGCTAAAGGCAAGGGAATTATAATGAGAGAGCCTTCTGTTGTGGCTGTTGATACAAGAACAGATGAGGTTAAATTTGTAGGTCAAGAGGCTAAAGATGTAATTGGTAGAACACCTGGTTCTATCGTTGCTATAAGACCGCTAAAAGACGGAGTTATAGCGGACTTTGATGTAACTGCATCTATGCTTCGTATCTTCTTTAAAAAAGTTTTTTCACAAAGTCTTTTCGTTCGTCCGCGCGTTGTTATCTGCGTTCCGAGCGGAGTTACCGCAGTTGAGAGAAATGCGGTAAAAGAGGCGGCGCACAATGCAGGTGCAAGACAGGTTTATATAGTGGACGAGCCGATGGCAGCTGCAATTGGTGCTGGTCTACCGATAAGCGAAGCTACCGGTAGCATGGTAGTTGATATCGGTGGTGGAACAGCTGAGGTTGCGGTTATTTCACTCGGTGGAATTGTTACACATATGTCGCAGAGAACAGGTGGCGATAAGTTCGACGAGTCGATAATTTCGTTTATTAAAAAGAAATACAACCTTCTTATCGGAGAGAGAACCGCTGAGATGATAAAGATGAAAATCGGCAGTGCTTATGATATTGGCGAGAACTTGACTGTTGAAGTTAAGGGTAGGAATTTAGTGGACGGTCTTCCGAAAAATATAACCGTCACTGAAGAAGAGATAAGGGTAGCGCTTGCGGATCCACTTGAAGAGATAATGAACGCTATTAAAATAACTCTTGAGAGTACCCCTCCAGAACTTGCGGCAGATATTATTGACCACGGCATTATGCTTACTGGTGGCGGTGCGTTGCTTCGTGGAATCGATTTGCGTATAACTGATGAAACAGGTATACCTGTTAAAATTGCAAACAACCCACTTGACTGTGTTGCTGAAGGCGCTGGAAATATTGTTGAGAATATTCAAATGCTCAGCGATATAATAACAGAAAAATAAAATGGCAAGCGAATTTAGGAGCTGGTAATATTGTAGAAAATGTAGGGGTCGATGCCTACATCGGCTGACTTTCGGCTTGGTGTGGTTTGGCCCCTACTTGTTTTTTAGCGAAGGGAGTGCGAATGAAAGGTTTTTTCAAACCGACAATTGCAATACTCACAGTTATAGCTACCCTGCTTTTAGGGGTGGTTATTTTCGCGAGCTCTAATGAAAATTATTCATCGCTTATGCGGGACGGAATAAGCTCTGTTGTGGCACCGGTGCAGAACTTTTTTAGCGGTATAACAAATTCGGTGACCACATTTTTCGACAGTTTGATAAATGCAGGGCAGATAGCTGAGGAAAACGACTATTTAATCTCTGAGAACAACAGACTTGAAAATGAACTGATTGAGCTTGAAAATACAAGGCGACAAAATGAGATGTACGAGGAGATGCTGGGTATTTTGGAAATTGACTCCACTCTCGCGCTAACTCCAGCTTTTGTTATCGGTCGTGACCCGGCGGACAGTTTTGGCGCTTTTTCGATAGACAAAGGGCAAATAAACGATGTAGAAATAGGCGACCCTGTTATCACAAGTGAAGGGGTAGTTGGGATTATAACCGAGGTGTCAAGTCATACCGCAAAGGTTATGACTATTCTCGATATTTCATTTAACATGGGCGCTGTTTGTATGCAGACGAGTGAAACTGGAATTGTGAGCGGAGATGCGGCACTTTATGCAGAGGGGCTGAGTAAGCTATCATACATCACTCCGCAAAGTGAGATAAAAGAGGGGGATTTGCTACTGTCAACACAGGTTGGCGGCGTGTTCCCAAGTGACCTTGTTATCGGCACAGTTTTATCTGTTAACAGTGAAGTTGACGGTATTTCAAATACCGCAGTTATAGAGCCTGCTGTTGATCCTCGTGTTGTAAAAGAGGTTTTCGTGATAACCTCGCACGGAGCGCAGTAGTTATGAGAAATAGAAGCGAGCTTTTAAAATGGTCGATTATCTGCATTTTAACAGTTTTGACGACAGTTGTTTCGAATATGCCGCAGTTTCTCTCTATATTCGGGGTGAAACCCATCCTAACTATTCCGCTGACAGTTGCGGTATTCACCCATGAAACGCCCGTTAAAAACGCTCTATATGCTGTTTTTTCGGGTTTTGTTTGGGATGCGTTGTCGCTTCGAGGAAATTTTGGTGGAACTGCACTATTTTTGTTTTTTGTAGGTGTATGCATATCGTATCTATATATTTTCTTTATCAGAAACAGTACGATAAACTATTTCCTAACACTAATCGGCACCGTTATCCTATTCTGTTTTGGCGGGTTTCTCTTCGGGTATGTGATGTGGGGGCATCCGGGAATTCTCGAATATTTCTTGCGCTACACAGTTCCAACAGCTATCTACACCGTCTTGGTTGGTGTGCTGTTCTATCCACTTATAGTAAACATAAACCGACTATTTAAAGAGATGAAACTATGAACAACAAAATTTTAGAAAAAAGAATATTTCTGTTTATTGGCTTTTTAGGTATAATACTCAGTTTTTTTGCCCTCCGCCTGTTTTATCTTCAGGTGGTTATGGGTGAGCAGTACCTTGCGACGGCTAACCGTAGTTTTGTATATGAAACAACGCTTCCTGCCGCAAGAGGCGATATACTTGACCGAAACGGTGAGGTTTTAGTTGATAATCGGATGGGTATAAACATCTCGCTAAACTACAACTTCTTCCCGACAGATACAAATGAAAGAAATGAAATATTAATAGAGCTTATTGATGTTTTAAACGAGAGTGGCGACAAACAAAACGATCCATCCTATATAACATATCAGGGTGGAGTCTTTGAGTTTGTACAGGGCAGTGAGAGCTATATTGCAAGCCTTAAGGACTATCTTGGGCTTCAGGAATATGCAACCGCAGAGAATGTTTTCGATGCGCTTGTATTGCGCTTTGACCTTGAGGATTACAGTATCAATGATGCGCTGGGTATCTCAGCTATCAGATATGGTATGGTTAACCGTGGGTTTTCCTCGGCAGTTGCTTATACTGTTGCTGTTGATGTTTCGATGGATACTGTGGTTAAAATTAAAGAGAGAAGTGAGAGCTTTCTCGGTGTTGATGTGCTTGAAGAGGCGATAAGGAACTATCCGAACGGATCGCTCTTAGCGCATACGCTCGGAGTTATAGGACCTATCTATGACAGGGAAGAGCTAACTGCGCTCAATATCGGCAGTGGCGACTACGACCTTGCTGATATGGTCGGAAAATTCGGAATAGAGAGCGCGTTTGAGGGACAGCTTCGCGGTGAAGATGGCACTGAAATGCTCGAGCGAAACAACAAAGGTGTTATAATTGACTCAGGTGTGACAGGAGAAGCGGTTGCTGGGAATGATGTCTATCTTACGATAGATATTCATCTTCAGGATATTTTAGAGAGAAGTTTGCCATACTGGATTGAGGACACAAAGGCGCTCGATTTAGAATACGAGGGCGCCGATGTAAAGGGCGGAAGCGCTGTTGTGCTCGATGTGAAAACTGGCGAAACACTCGCTATTGCAAGCTACCCCACATTTGATTTGCAATACTACTACTCAGACTATGGCAGTTATGCAACTGATCCCTTAACTCCACTATCGAACAGAGCGACGAGCGGTCTTTATTCACCGGGTAGCTCTTTTAAACCGATAGTTGCGGCGGCGGCGCTCGATGCTGGCGTTGTTTCTCCTTATGAAACTATCCACTGTGGTGGTGTCTACACCTATTTCCAACCATTCACCATGAGTTGTATGCATACGCACGGGAATATCAATGTCTACGATGCACTAAAAGTTTCCTGCAACGTCTATTTCTATGAAGCGGCGAGAAGACTTGGGATTTCAGAGATTGTGACGACTTCAAATGAGCTCGGTCTTGCCACGGGTACTGGAATAGAAATCCCCGAGGCGATAGGTAAAATATCATCGCCAGATGTTAAAGACCCATGGTACCCAGCGGACGTCATACAGGCGGCAATAGGGCAAGGCGACACACTTGTGACCCCTCTGCAACTTGCAGTCTACACAGCGGCACTCGCAAACGACGGTGTGGCACTCGAAACAACACTTGTAAACAAGATAACTACCTTTAGCGGTGAAACTGTCTACTCGCACACCCCGACAGTTGCATCTGAAGCATCAATTAGCGCTGAGGTATTGAAGATTGTCGAGGATGGAATGGTCGATGCATCAGGGCTTGGCGGTACTGCGGCAAACTCGTTCTTAGGCTATCCGATAGAGGTTGCTTCAAAAACAGGCACCCCTCAAAATCCTCCGAATTCACCGCACGGTGTTTTTATAGCCTATGCGCCGGCAGATGACCCTGAAATTGCAATTGCGATTGTCATTGAGAACGGCGGGCACGGATACTACTACACTAAAACTGCACGTGAGATATTCGATTACTACTTTTTTGGAACAACTGCCGAATACCTCTACCCTGAGATTTATCCGCAAGTTGATGAAGAGGGAAATGTTATAACTGGCGAAGTTGTGGATATTAATGAGTAAACTGAGCGTAAATCAACTTGTAGTGGTTATTCAATCCAACAAAAATAACTAAAAATTTTGGTGATTATAGATAAGTTTAAACATTTTACCCGCCAAGACATTGTATAATTTACATTTTAGTAAAACAATTCCCTTAACAAAAGCTTTGTTTTATGATATAATTTTCTGTGTAGAGGGTGATGCGGGTGAAGATAATTAGTTTTGTAAGCGGAAAGGGTGGAGTTGGTAAATCAACTTTGACAGCGCAGGTATCAAAGGCGGTTGCAAAAACAGGAAATAAAACTCTTGTTATTGAGCTTGATATTCCACTTCGCAGTCTTGACCATCTTTTTTCCGTAGTCAATAGAGTTGTGTATGACCTTGATGATATAATAAACGGACGACCAATATCTGAAGTTGCTTTGGAGGTTTGTAAAAATCTCTACTATATCCCATCGTCGATAAATGTGGATACAGTTGTTTCAAAAGAAACTTTAATTCGGATAATCGATGAAGTGAAAGAGGATTATGATTTTTGTTTTATCGATTGTAAAGCGGGAATTGATAGTTTTATCACAGATATCGTTTCGATATCCGATATTGCGGCAATTGTTATAACACCAGATGAGATATCTGTGCGAGATGGTGCAATTTTAAGTGACCACCTTCATTACAGCAATATTCTCACATCAGATAACCATAATATAATAATAAACAAAGTCGATACTAAGCGAAAAAATAAAATCGGAGATTTCGATTATATTATAGATACGGTAGGGGCTTCCCTACTTGGAGTAGTACCGCTGTTTACAGCAAAAGACGAGCAGCACCAAATTTCTAAAAACATAGCAGAGCGACTACTCGGCAAACGAGTTTCGCTTTCGGTAAAATAGGAGGTAATATGAACATCGCAATAATAGCTCATGATAGCAGAAAAGAGCTTATGGTACAGTTTTGTATCGCCTATAACGGCATACTGAGCAGACATAAAATGTGTGGCACTGCAATAACCGCGAAGGTTGTTTCTGAGGCTACTGGACTAAAAATTGATAAATATCTATCTGGAGCGCACGGTGGCGACCAGCAGATTGCTTCGCTTGTTGCCTGTGGAGAGATTGATTTGCTGCTCTATTTCCGTGACCCGATACAATTTAACGCTTTTGAAGCCTCCGATATGGCTCTTATAAGGCTTTGCGATGTCCACAATATTCCGGTTGCAACGAATATTGCAACAGCGGAAGTGCTAATCCACGGACTTGAGCGTGGAGATTTTGAGTGGAGAGAAATTTTAAACGAGAGGTAAGTTTAATTTGGCAGATAGAATAAATGCACCGAGAGGCTGTGCCGACGCTACGCCGGAAACAGCCCTAAAGTTGCGATATATAGAAGATAGTATTATGAAAACGCTGGCTCCTTTTGGGTACGGCGAAATTCGCACGCCAACTTTTGAGCACACAGAGCTTTTTATTAAAGGTGTTGGCGAAACGACCGATGTTGTTGGCAAAGAGATGTATACCTTTGAAGACAAAGGTGGCAGAAGCATAACACTGCGCCCTGAGGGGACTGCGGGTGTTGTTCGCGCGGCAATTGAGCACTCTATTTTAAACGAGCCACTTCCGGCAAAACTATATTATTTTGCAAACTGCTTTAGGTATGAAAAACCTCAAGCTGGCAGACTTCGTGAGTTTCACCAGTTTGGAGTTGAGGTGTTTGGTGCGACCGACCCGCTAACCGATGCAGAAGTTATATTTTTGGGTAGCAGTGTTATAAAGAATCTCGGACTATCAAATATATCGCTTCAGATAAACTCGATAGGATGTCCAAACTGTAGACCGCAGTACCACGAAAAATTAAAAGAGTATTTCGAGAGCAGAAAAGAAAATCTTTGTGGCACCTGTAACGAGCGACTTATAAAAAATCCGCTTCGAATAATCGACTGTAAGAGTCCTGTTTGCTCTGATATTGCAAAAGATGCGCCGAAGATGCTTGATAATCTCTGCCCAGAGTGCGCTACTCATTTTGAAACAACAAAAAGCTACCTCTCAGAGGCGAAGTGCGAATATACAGTGAACCCCGATATCGTCCGTGGACTTGACTACTATACAAAGACAGTTTTTGAATTTGTTTCAAACGATATAGGCGCACAGGGCACAGTGCTTGGCGGTGGTCGATATTCAGGGCTTATCGAGAGTCTTGGTGGCAATAGTTGCGATGGTATTGGCTTTGGGATGGGAATTGAGAGAATTCTGCTTGCTATGGAGGCAGCTAGTCTGTTTTCAAGCGAAGATGTTTTGAGTGGTGTTTATATAAAAGCGTTTGACAGCGATAGCGCTAAAAAGGCATTTTTGCTCGGTTGCAACCTTCGTGAAAATGGTATTCGAGCCGAAGTTGAGCTCACCGGCAGAAGTCCGAAAGCGGCTATGAAATACGCCGATAAAAAGAAGTTTGAATACAGCATTTTAATCGGTGGCGACGAGATAGAGAGCGATAGCTACACGATAAGAAATATGCAAACTAAAGAGCAGACGGTTTTGCCGTTTTCAGAGATAGTATCTTTTTTCAAAACTAAATAACAGTTTTTAAAAATCTCGCCTAAGGTGGGGTTTTTAAAGCATTTTTGGGATAAAAGTATTCTTTTATGAGTTAATATATTATTAGATGTTGCCAAACTTGTGGCAGAGAAGGAGATAAATATGGATATAATGGGAACAAGCAGAAGAGAGAGATATTGCGGTGAGTTTAGAGTTTCAGATGTAGGCTGTGAAACAACAGTTGCCGGATTTATAAATAAGCGCCGTGATCTTGGAAACTTGATATTTCTCGATTTAAGAGATAGAAGTGGTATACTGCAACTTGTTATCAGCGATGAAATTTCAGGTGCTGAGATACTCGAAAAAGCTTCAGGTGCAAGGGCTGAGTTTGTCGTTATGGCGACGGGCAAACTGCGAGAGCGCGAGAGCAAAAACCCCGAGATACCAACAGGTGAAGTTGAGCTTTGTGTTACAGAATTTAAAATTCTCTCACAGGCAGAGGTGCCACCTTTTGAGATTAACGACAACATATCGGTAAACGAAGAGCTTCGTTTGAAATACAGATACCTTGATTTGCGCCGTCCATCTATGACGCAAACGCTTGTGAATAGACATAGAATTGTTAAAATAGCGAGGGACTACTTCGATAGAAACGGCTTTATCGAGATAGAAACCCCGATACTTATAAAATCAACACCAGAGGGCGCGCGCGACTATCTTGTTCCCTCAAGGGTTCACAAGGGCGAGTTTTATGCTCTCCCACAGAGCCCTCAGCTCTATAAACAGCTCTGCATGCTCTCAGGCCTTGACCGATACATGCAGATAGCAAAATGCTTTAGAGATGAGGATTTGCGTGCCGACAGACAGCCGGAGTTCACCCAAATTGACCTTGAGATGAGCTTTGCCGATGTCGATGATGTTATCGGGATAAACGAGGGATTTGTAAGCTATCTCTGCAAAGAGTTTTTAGGCAAAGAAGTAGCACTTCCGCTCCCGCGCTTATCATACGATGAGGCGATGGAGCAGTATGGTTGCGATAAGCCGGACTTGCGCTTTGATTTAAAGCTAATTAATCTAACAGATGCAGTTGCAAATAGCGAATTTGTCGTCTTTAAAGGCGCAATAGAGGGCGGTGGTTCTGTTCGTGCGCTAAACTTAAAAGGCGGTGCGTCAAAACTAAGCCGAAAAGAGATAGACAAGCTTGTAGATGTTGTCAAAACATACAAGGCGAAAGGTCTTGCCTTCACAAGATATACAGCAGAAGCGAGAAGTAGCTCGTTTGAGAAGTTTTTATCTGAGGGGGAAATCGCAGCTATCGGGCAGAAAGCCGATTTCTGTGAGGGTGACCTTCTTATGATAGTTGCAGATGCCGATAACAATGTTGTTTTCGATGCGCTCTCAGCTCTTCGTCTGCACCTTGGCGATAAGCTTGACTTATATGATAAGAATGAGCTTAATTTCCTCTGGGTTGTGGACTTTCCGCTGTTTGAATATTCAGCGGAGGATGATAGATACTATGCAAAGCACCACCCATTCACAGCACCAAGAGATAGCGATATAGATAAACTGACAGATGATAAGGCTAACTGCTATGCAAAAGCATACGACCTTGTTATGAACGGTACAGAAGTTGGCGGTGGGTCAGTTCGTATAAATAATCCAGAGCTACAGTCGCAGATGTTTGATGCGCTTGGTTTCACAAAAGAAGAGGCGGCAGAGCAGTTTGGGTTCCTTATGGAGGCGTTTTCATTTGGCGCACCTCCGCATGCCGGCATGGCATACGGACTCGATAGACTCTGTATGCTACTTCTCGGCAAAGACAACATAAAAGAAGTTATGGCGTTCCCGAAAGTGCAGAACGCACGTGAGCTTATGGTTATGAGTCCGTCAGCTGTTGACAAAAAACAGCTCGATGAGCTTGGACTATTAGTTTCAAAGTAATTTTTGGAGGTGGCGAGAGGTGAGCGAAAATCTGCTAAAACTCTGCAAAGAAACGATAAAATATCCTTTTTTGCCGTTCATAGGTGATGGAGAAACTGCTTTATATATTCTGCCGCCGCTGTTTTCAAATGATGGCTGCGGATATGAAAATATCGACAGGACAAAAAAATACGATGCAATTGCGGTAGTTGATTTATCGTCCGTTTTGATGGAGAATGATATTTCGCTATCCGATTTTATCTATGATATAAAAGGCTTGCTTGCAGAAAATGGCAAACTGCTTATAACTGCACAAAATCCCCTCTCTGCTCGAAACCTGCTCGGAGTTTGCGGATTTGATGGAGCACCATTTTCGGCACTGTCGCAAAATATGTCTTCAAAGGGCGAGATAGAAATGCATCTAAAACAGCATTTTTGTGATATATCGCTTTTCGGTCTTCTCCCGCACCACATTTTTATAACAAAAATATATAATGAGAGCTACCCGCCTACCCCGCTTGAAATAGGCTCAGCACCACAGGTTTATCCAAAAGGCTCGGTGCTGACAGCGAGAGAGGATAACCTCTATAACAAGAGCGATAACCCTTTTTCCCTGCTACCGGGGTACCTATTTGCAGTGAATATCAGCGAGAAACCGCTTCTTTGCGCATTCACACCACTTCGTAAAGATAGTTACAGGGTGACCACCACGCTGTATAGCGACAGGGTGGTTAAAAGGTGCGATGAAAAAGATAGTTGCACTCAGATTGCAACGATAGTTAAGAACGAAGCAGTAATAAGAGATAAGGGACTTTGCACCCTTGATAGCGAAGTGAAAGACGGCGTTTATACACAAAAGCGCTCAGAGGGAATTTCATTCACCGAGCATCTCTATAATTTTGTGTTGCGAAATAGCCGAGAGGGCTTTATAACAGAAATCAAGCGCTTTTATTCGCTTATTAAAAAGCTTCCATCTCTTTATGATTTAACCTTTGATAATGTTTTTATAAAAGATAATGAGTTTGAGATAATCGACCAGGAGTGGAACTTTGATGTTTCGGCATTATTCGTACTATATCGCAGTATCACAAGGCTTTATATCCACTGCGGAAATACCTCGCTTGAGAGTTTTATCCCGATGCAAAAACTGCTCGAAACCTTTGGGATTGAGGATAGGCATGAGTTCGATACCCTTGAAGCGCAGATAAACGAGGGTATTGTAAACACCGATTTAAACGAGGCACTGTCTGCACTCCACTACACCCACGAGCGCAGTTTTGCCCACCTATTAGAGCTTGAGGAGATGCACGCAGAGCTCGAGCGGCATTATAGCGAGATGGAACGTCAGCGGAATTTGTATAAAGAGCGTGTGCAAAAATTCGAGAACAGTTTCCCATATAAAACAGCGAGAGGCGTTAAGAATATATTTAAAAAAGGAGATAACAATGGTTGATATTATAGTCCCTGTTTATAACGGGTACGACTATTTAAAACCCTGTATCGATAGCGTTGCGAAATACGGTGATTTGCTTCTAAATCGCCTTATAATAATTGACGATAAAAGCCCTGAAGAGAGGGTTTATCCGCATTTAAAAGAGGTTGTTTCGGCATATCCCACCCTCAATATTCTGCTCCTTCAAAATGAGCGCAACTTGGGGTTTGTCGCAACTGTTAACCGTGGTATGAAAGAGAGCACGGAAAACGATGTTATCCTTTTAAACTCCGACACCGAAGTTACGGAAAATTTTGTTTCTAAAATAAAAAAAGCGGCTTACAGTCGATTTGAAATCGCAACGGTAACACCGCTCACAAATAACGGCACCCTTGTTTCGGTGCCGAATTTTTGCGAAGATAACGAGCTTCCTGCCGATATTTCACTCACAGATTATGCAAAGATGATTGAGGAAACTTCCCTTAAAATCTTCCCTGAAATTCCAACTGCAAACGGCTACTGTATGTTTATAAAACGACGAGCCCTCGATATCTGTGGCTTATTCGATGAGAAGACCTTTGGCAAAGGGTATGGCGAGGAGAACGATTTTTCGTTTCGCGCTATTGAAAACGGAATGGTTAATATCTGTGCTGATGATACCTTTATCTACCATAAGGGGACGCAGTCTTTCGGTGCCGATAAAGACCAGAGAATAGCTGATGCAGGGCTTGTTTTGGATAGGAAATACCCAAGACTTCGCCAGTATACAAGCCAGTATGTCGTCTTTAAGCACAACAATGTTATCGGTAAAAACGTCGGCTGGCAGCTAAAACAGGGCGGACGCAAAAATATCCTCTCGATTGTCCACTCGTGGATAGATAACGAGGACGATTTGAGGTGCGTTGGCGGTGTTACACTTCATCTTTGGGATATGATAAGAAGCATGAAAGATGAATTTAACTTCTTTGTCCTCTCGCACCAGAAGGACGGCTACCGCCTATCTGTCTACCATAAAGACGGCAGTGACGATTTTCTATTCCCACTGCTTATCTACTACGATATAAAATACCACAACCAGAGCTACTCGAAGATGATAGCAGATATAATAAAAAACTTCGATATCGACCTTGTCCACCTGCAACACACCGCAGGCCACACCCTCGATATCCCATATATCGCCAAGGAATTTGGGGTGCGAACTGTCTGCACCATACACGACCTTGCGTTTATCTGTCCGCTTATAAACTGCGTTGACGATAGCCAGAAATACTGTGGACCATCAACCGAGCACGAAAAATGCTCGCAGTGCCTATCCCACCAAAAAGGGATACAAAGCGATATAATTGATGCTTACAGAGAAGAGCACAAAAAGTTTCTCGAGGGGTTTGACAGTGTTATAGCTCCGTCGCAGAATACAGCGGATATTATAAATAAAATCTACCCTGATATAAAGATAGAGGCAAAATACCACGGTCTTTTACAAGAAGAGTATAAAACTGCTAAAAAGGCTGATAAGAGCGGATTTAACGTCGCATTTATCGGTGGCGTTGCGTTGCATAAAGGAAGCCAGAAGATAGCGGCACTTATCAAGAAATGTAAAGATAAGGATATAAATTTCTATATCTTTGGTGCTGTTTACGATGAGGAGATAAGGGCGCTTGCAGGCGAGGGCAAGAGGGTTCGTTTGATAGAGAACTATATGCGAGTAGATATAATCTCTCTACTGCAAAGCTATGATATCGACCTTGTTGGAATATTCTCAATATGGCCTGAAACATTTAGCTACACCCTGTCTGAGGCGATGATGGCAAATATCCCAACCCTTGCCTTTGATATCGGTGCTGTTTCGGAGCGTATATCGGCAAATAACGCGGGGTATCTCATGAATATCGAGAGCAGTGCTACCGAGATATACCAAAAACTTGTATCAATTATCGAAGATACCGCCGAGTATAACAAAAAGCTCGAATCACTAAAAGACTACAAACACAAAACTCTACCCAGCATGGCGAGTGAGTACAAAGAGCTATACAAAAGCCTTATGGGTGAGAAAAAGAGGTTTCCTAAAGATAGGAAGTTTATCGAGAGCATCTTCTCGGGGGTATTATCGACCGACGATACCGTCTACCGCTCGCTTCTGCTGACAGCCGAAGACGAGCTTGCCTACATCAAAGGCAGTATAAAATACAAAATAATCAGCAAATTGCAGTTTCCGCCGATAGTCGGGCGAACTATACGAAAGGTCTTTAAAAAGATTTAGCTATGATAGGTAAGATAAAAACGGCAATAAAACTCGGTCCACGTGGCGTTATTAAAAAGCTCTTTTCGGGTAAAGCGAAAAAAAGATACCTATATTATGGCAATATTTCCGATGCCGAGCTTGCAAAACAGCAAAAAAGCGGATTAAGAGCGAAAATTTCAGTGGTAATTCCTTGTTATAATACCCCAGAAAAATATCTGCGTGAGCTTTTGTTATCCCTTATAAAAAACAGCTATAAAAACTTCGAGGTAATTTTGGCGGATGCATCAAATAGCGATATTGTCAAAAAAACAGCTTTAGAGTTTTGCGATAGCAGAATTGTTTATAAGAAACTTGAAAAAAATGCGGGGATAAGTGGCAACACAAACAGAGGACTCGAGGCGGCGACAGGCGATGTTATAATTTTTTGCGACCACGATGATATCCTTATGCCGAATGCATTTTATGAGGTAGCGAAAGGATATGAGAGCGGCGCTGATTTTATCTATTCCGATATGGATAGGATAGATGGCGAGTATAAAAGCCGTTTTGATCCGTATTTCAAGGGAGATTTTGGCCCTGATACTCTGCGCTCAAGCAACTATATCTGCCACCTTTTTGCGATTTCAAGGGAGCTCTACCAAAAGGTGGGCGAGCTAAATCCGCACTTTGACGGTAGCCAGGATTACGATTATATTTTAAGATGTGCAGAAGTTTGCAAGAAGCCATTAAAGATAGATAAAATTCTATATTGCTGGAGGGTACATGAAAACTCGGTAGCAAGCGATATCTCGGCAAAACCATACGCTCTGACCGCCGCAGAAAATGCTCTTTTAGCGCATATAGAGCGAGAGGGAATAGAAGCGAAGCTTGAAGAGCCACTTGTGCCCGGCAGTTATAAATTCAGCCTTCCAACCGATTTTAAGATAGCGGTTTTAGGTGATGGTGAAAGTGAAGACTTTCCGAAGTTTTCTGGCGCAAGCGATGAAGAGTTATTGCTTGTTTTGCAAAAAGGGGTTATTATAGATAAAAAGTCGGTTTTAGAGCTCGCTATGTTATTTAACTACAAAACAACGAGATATGCTGTGCCGAAAATACTAAATAGCGATGATAAAATAGAATGCTCTGGGTACGTTTCAGACGGTGAGCAGTTGCACCCGCTCTTTAAAGGGTATCCCGAGGGGCACAATGGCTATGCAAACAGAAATCTCACGATAAACAATATATCTGCATTCTCACCGCTCTGCTATATGATGCGCAGTGGTGACACCGCTATAAACAGCGCCGCTGAGAGCTTTATAGAGATTGCAAAAGGTGGGTATGCGGTATTTAATCCGTATGCAAAAGCTGTTTGTGATATAGAGGTTTTACCAGAAAAACATAGCGGTAAAGACAGGTTTTTAAATGAAAATTTGACGATTTCAAATAATGATATAGTAGTAAAAGAGGGGATAATTTGAACTTTTTGATAGGTTTTATAAAAAAATACCGAAACGAAACAATAGCGATACTGCTTGCTATTGTGGTTTCATTTGGGTACTGTTTTATAACGATGGACGACAGGTATGATAATTTTATAAATAGTGGGGCAACAGAGCAGACATTTACCCTTGATGATGTAACAAACACAAAGGATTTCACCGTTTATGGAAACACCGTTGTGTCAGATAGTGGCGACCCTTATTTCGAGATGCTTTTTGATGAGCCTGTTTATATCGACAGTATAAGATACGATATGAATGTTGTTCACGATGGGCGAAACTCAAATAAACTTTACTTAAAAAGAACCCCTACCACTGGTTACTCTGAGAACGACGCCGTAGAAATTCCATATCGTGGTGGGTATATTTTAGATAATAACCCTATAGGCGAAGTTGTCGGACTGCGCCTTGACCTCACCACCCACGAAACTGGGCTTATTATCTTTGACTCAATTACTATAAACTTTTTAACTCCGACAGTTGCATTTGATTTTGCGCTGTTTATTGCTCTGTCGTTTGTTTTAGCAATTAGCTTTATTGTCCTTTTGATATTGGTGATGGAATTTCTATTGCCGATGATAAAATCGCGCAAGATAGAGATAAAATTCTCGAAAAAAGGCGCTTATCTTCTATCCCTTGGCGGAATTTTCTTCTTTATTGCCATCGTTTATATCGTCTATTTTGCGGGCAACGTCATGGCGGCAAACAATATAGTCCCCTCACTTGCTATACTGCTTCCGGCAACTGTCGCAAGTTATATCATAGCTGTCTGCATCTATAAATACGTTGCCGACTTTAACAAGCGAGCTATTCTGCTTATGCTTTTGTTTGGAACAATTGTCTGCTTTGTAAATCCTCCGTTTCAGGTGCCCGATGAAAACAGGCACTTTTACCGCACCTATGCAATAGGCATGGGCAACTTTGATTTAAAGAGCGAAGAGCCAGATATGCCAAAGAGTATGGATTATGCTCAAAATGCATTCCCTGCCTTTTTATATGATGTGAACTACCAAAACTTCTCAGGCTCTATCTTTGAGGCGTTTAGCTACTATAGCAACGAAGTCAACGACGACTGGGAATCAGGTGATACCTATACCCGTTTCTCAGAATACACAAAGAGCGATATTCCGCATATTCTTCCGTATATTCCAGGGGCGATTGGCGTAGCGCTCACCCGAATAGTCACGACCGATGCGCTTGTTGCGTTTTATGTGGCACGAATGTTCTCGCTGTTTTTCTACCTTGCATGTTGCTATATTGCACTTCGAAATATTACGAGATTTAAAAATATCTTCCTTGCAGTGATGTTTTTGCCGATGTCGCTATCGTTGGCGGCGTCTACCTCATATGATATGATGCTAACAGCGCTATCTATCCTATTTGCTTCATTCTGCTTTAAGCGTGAGGTGCGACTGCGGGACTTTATAGCGATGCTCGCAATTTATGCGGCGCTAAATACAATAAAATTTGCATATCTTCCGCTGATTTTGTTTATATACTTAATCCCGAAAGAAAACTGGAAGATAAAAATCCCACGAACGTTTATGATAGCGGGGGCGGGCATTGCGGCGCTTGCGGCAATTGTACTTTGGGACTTATATATTGCAAACTTCTCCTATATGGTAACCACTGAAAATATGTCCACCTCAAATCCTGTTTCTGCGATATCGTGGTATTATAACAACTTTATCTTCTATGCAAGGCTTATTTTAAAAACCTTCTATACGAGAGTTTTAGGCGTTTATCTCGATTATCTCTCGATGTTCGGCTGGCTTAATGTCTATCTTGTTATGGCATCGGTGTTTACACCATTCTGCCTATTTATGGCGGCTGTGATGGACGGTAAAGACACTGTTTCTGGAAAAAGATTGTTTAACGATCTCTTCTACACAGCAATACTTTTCGCAGCTACCTTCCTCGCTGTCTGCACAGGGCTATACTCTGCATTCTCAGGCCTTGGAGCGAGCAGTATTGAGGGTGTTCAAGGGCGGTATTTTATACCAGTTATGATAGCGCCGATGATATTTATAGCGCTTTTATCTGGCAAACTAATAAAGGTTGAAACCTCACCGAAACTGCGGGATAACTTCACACTAATTTCATTCTCAGCGCTCGGAGCAGTAACATTTATCGAGATGTTTGCAAGGTATTATATAGGATAAAATTATGTCAAACAGAGCAAAAAAAACAAAAAAGAATTATTTAATACCGATTATCGTCATTTTAGTTTTGGCGATAATCGCTATTTTTGCGGTGATTTTGTTTACAGCGCAAGAAGAGGTATCGGCAACTTATGCCCCTGTTTTAGAGGTAGACACAAAACTTGCAGAGACGATAGATAGACTTGATATTTCGCACTTAAACGGCTGGCCACTAAACTACATAAACCCAGACTATCCGATGCAAAGTGATGCGAATATAGAGCTTGCCCTAGCGCCGGGAGATGAGTATGTCGATGCGAGAATATTAGAGCCATTGCTCTCGATGTTTTCGGCAGGTGCTGATGCCGGACTTGTTATGTATGTAAACTCGGGGTACCGTTCAGTCGAGCATCAGCGCACATTATATAATAACAGGGTAGACTCATATATTGCGGCAGGTTATAGCGAAGAGGCGGCCATTGCGCAAACAAATAGATGGGTAGCGCCACCTGGTACAAGTGAGCATGCGCTTGGAATAGCAGTCGATATAACAGCGGATGAAATAACCACAACCGACTGGCAGGTCTACACATGGCTTGCGGATAATGCCCACAACTTCGGCTTCACTTTAAGCTTTCCAGCAGACAGAGTTTCCGAAACTGGGGTAGGATATGAGCCGTGGCATTATCGGTATGTTGGGGTTGCGGCAGCAGTTTATATGTATGAAAATAATCTGTTGTTGCACGAATATTTAGATATCTTCTACTAATATGCGGTAAATATTGTTTTTTCCTTGTGTTTTCGCGTGGAATGTGGTATAAATATCTTTGGATTAAATTAAAAGGAGAATATAATGAAAAAGACAACACTAAAACTTGCATTAGTTACACTACTTGTAGCTACAATGCTATCGGGATGCAGTATAATAAGCGGGCTACTCGGTGGAGATTCACTCGACCCAGAGCTAATAGTTGATGAGGAATTACAATCATTCTACTTTAATGAGCACAGCGAAAACTATATAAACTCATTTGTAGATGTTGTAACACTAGAGGACCTTGAAAATCGTTATTATGAAAATATCGCGGCTGAAGCGCAGTATATTGCTGGTCACTTTGGTATAGATGTTGAATTTATTAGCGATGAAACAAGTCTTCGCCTAATTGAGCTAACAGAAAAACTATCTTCAAATATTAAATATGAGATCACTGGTTCTGAAAGCACAGGAGATGATTATGTAGTAACTGTTTCTGTAGAGCCTATCCTCACTATGACAAGCACATTTACAGAAGAGTATTTTGACGAGTATGCAGTTGCTGTATCAAACGATGCTGAAATGCTCGCTATGGACGAAGCAACTCTTTCAGATACTATTATGAATGACTTTTTAGACGTTTTAGATGAAGCGCTTAACGCAGTTGAATACGGCGATGCTGTTGAAGTTGAGATTGATATCGATGTGAGCGACGATGGTTATGAAGTTAAATACGATGCTTTCCATATGAGCACTATCGAATACAGCTTCTAATTAGTAGAGATAAAAAGCTCATATAAGAGCACCAATAAACAAGAGAATTAAAAAAGATGTGAATTTGAATTCACATCTTTTTTTGTTGTAAGCACTACTTTTAGTATGTGGCATACATCAATTTTAAATTAAACTAAAATATCTACGATTCGCTGATTACAGAGAGCGGATCTATCCACTTGCCGTCTTTTTTCACTCCAAAGTGAAGATGTGGTGGTAGGTGCTCTTCGCCAGCCGCACTACTCGAAACGGTGCCGATAGCACGTCCTGCATCTATCTCTTCATCAAGTGAAACCGATAGATTAGCGCCGAGTGAGTAGTAGTGAGTTTCGTAGCCATCCGCATGTGTCACCACAACACAACTGCCGAAAATAGCATCGTCATAGATATCAGAAACTGTGCCTGCCGCCGCTACTTTAACTATCGTGTCGCTGTCTGCCTTGATGTCGATACCGTCATGAGTTCGCCAGTCGCCGAGTGTTTCGTTTTTGACAAGCTCACCCTGACTAAAGTTTCCTATAATACTGCCAGAAACAGGCATTGTAAATATAGGGGTGAGCTCTTCAGTCGGTACAACTTCTGGCTCTACCGCAACAGGATCAGGCTCTGTTACAGTCGGTTCGGGGTCAGGGACAGGTTCTGGTTCGGGTTCTGGGTCTGGCTCATCGACTACCGATGGATTGTCATCAGGGTCTACTGGCTCATCGTCCTGTGTTCCCTCAACATCGATAAACCCGGGAACGCTGTTTGAGTTTATCGGCGGTTCGCCAAGGTCGGCGATACCGTCAATAGTTGAGTTGATAGCGAAGAATGCCGTTACTGCTGTTCCCACCATGCAGAGTGCGAGGGCGAGAAAGAAACTGCGTGAGTTTATAAATTTTGTGAGTTTTGAATTATTTTCTGTTTTCATTTTAAACACCTCTCATTGCATTATTTTTGACAGGGATTTTTTCTTTATGCATATAACAAAATATTTTTGTTCAAAATAGTTTCGAGGTGACTTTATGAAAAACAAAGAATATGAAAAACTCGTGCAAAAGCATAGTCCAAATTCAAATATAATAAAAAACTGCTTTGTAAGTTTTATTGTGGGGGGTGCAATTTGTGCAGTGGGGCAAGTACTATTTAATATCTACTCGCAGTATGGCAACGACACTGCACAGTCGAGCACTCTTGTTTCAATAACACTGATAGCGGTATCTTTTCTATTAACAGGGCTTAATTTATACCACAAAATTGCCGATAAGGCGGGCGCTGGAACGCTTGTGCCGATAACCGGATTTGCGAATGCGGTGGTAGCGCCTGCAATAGAGTTTCGCGCAGAGGGGTTAATACTTGGCGTTGGGGCAAAGATTTTTTCTATATCAGGGCCTGTTATAGTTTACGGAACACTTGCGAGTGCTATATACGGGCTAATTTTTTACTTCTTTTTAATGTGAGGGTATTATGGCTAAAAGAATAGGGAAACAAACAATAGAGCTCGAGCAAAAAATCGGGATTATAGAAAGTGCCGCAGTGGTCGGACAAAAAGAGGGAGAAGGACCGCTTGCAAGCTTTTTCGACTACTCATCAGAAGATATAATGTTTGGCGAGGAAAGCTTTGAGAAAGCAGAGAGCAAGATGGTTTCAAAGTCTTGCGACCTTGCAATAGAAAAAGCAAAGCTTAGCCTCTCAGATATAGATTTAATCTGTGGAGGTGACTTGCTAAATCAGTGTGCCGCTAGTCATTTTGCCCATCGAAACAACGGTGTGCCTTTTATAGGGCTATATGGTGCTTGCTCAACACTTACCGAGGGGATTTCAATAGCTTCGCTCTTTTTAGATGGCGGTGGGTTTAAAAGGGTGCTTGTTGAAACAAGCTCGCATTTTTGCACCGCAGAGAGGCAATACCGCTTTCCGCTTGAATACGGAAGCTTTAGAACGCCAAACAACCAGTGGACGGTGACAGGTAGCGGTGCTCTGGTTTTGGGGCATAAAAGCCCGTATGGCATCTATATAAAAAGGGTGCTTATCGGCAAAATTATCGACCTCGGTATAACTGATCAAAACAATATGGGTGCGGCGATGGCGCCAGCGGCGGCGGATAGCATGAAGAGGTTTTTCTTAGATACCAATGCAAAGCCTACCGACTACGACGCTATTTTCACAGGTGACCTCGGGGTGGTTGGCTCGAAGATTGTCCGTGAGATGCTCAGAGAAGAGGGATTTGATATCGAGAGTGTTCACAACGACTGCGGTCTTCTAATCTACGATTTATCAAGGCAAAATGTCCATTCAGGTGGCAGTGGGTGCGGCTGTTCGGCGAGTGTTTTTGCATCATATGTCATGGAAAAACTAAAACAGCGAGAACTTAAAAAGATACTGTTTATGTCTACAGGGGCGCTTTTATCCCCGACTACCACGCTACAAGGCGAGAGCATACCGTCGGTTGTGCATATAATTGAAATTGAGGTTGAATAGATGGATATTTTAAAGGCTTTTATAACAGGTGGTCTGCTCTGCGTTTTGGGGCAGATTCTAATAGACAAAACAAAGCTTACCCCAGCGAGGATTCTAACGGGATACGTTGTTGCGGGGGTTATCCTCTCAGCGGTTGGCGTTTACGATTATATCGCAGAGTTTGGCGGTGCCGGCGCCTCAGTGCCACTCACAGGGTTTGGAGCGGTGCTTGCACGAGGTGTTGAGCAGGCAATACGAGAAGATGGGCTAATCGGCGTGCTGACTGGGGGATTATCCTCCGCGGCGGCTGGAATTTCCGCAGCGGTGTTTCTCGGGGTAATTGCTGCAATTTTATTTAAGCCGAAGGAGAAGTAGAGGATAATAGTTAGAGAACAGAATTCAGAGGTTAGATGCTGAGGATTATGTCCACATCAGACTGCTTGGTTATTGTTTTTTTGCTGGGCAGACAAGAGTGTTATTGGGAATATTCCCAAAGGAAAATTCGAATTCTGATACCTGACCTCTTGTTTCTGTCCGCTGGTGTGTGCCCGCCCCGAAGCAAACGCACAAAGTGCGTTTGGGCGAACTTCAGTTCGCCCTCGGTGAACACAAGGTGTTCACCGCTTCGGGGCGGGGCGGTTATCTCTACAAATGCAAAAAAAGCGTTGCAAGTTTTTACTTGCAACGCTTTTAAATATGCTAAAAATTAACCAACTAATTATCTAAAAACTCACATATAGGAGCTAAATCAAGCTTATCAAAGTCACGCAAAAACTCATAGATAACCTTTGCGATATCCTTGCATCCGCCCTCTTTTTTGCTCT
>CAYJJJ010000013.1:0-6502 GCA_964370465.1 uncultured Oscillospiraceae bacterium | reverse complement strand
AAAAACTCATAGATAACCTTTGCGATATCCTTGCATCCGCCCTCTTTTTTGCTCTCGATATTTAGCGGCATAAGTGGGTCGTGCAGTGATAGACGAAGCAAAAACCAGCCGCTTTCAGTGTTTATGCGCACTCCCTCAAAGTCCTTTTTCGCAGGAGTTAAACCATCTGTTTTTGTGGCATACTCTTTGAGTTTCTCAATAACCTCTTCGCCGTAACCCTTAAAGTCCTCTTGCAGTATTTTAAAGCGGAGCTCTTTAGCGTCTGCTGGTTGCTTTAGGTTTTGCAGAAGGGATGATAATGTTTTGCCCTCGCTGCGCAGTTTTGCAAGTTTTATAAGGATTTTCGCCGCTATATATGCGCCGTCATCGAGGAAGAAGTTCTCTTTAAATGCACCGTGTCCCGAGGTTTCAACGGCAAGCGCTGAGTGCTGTCCCTCTTGGTTTAAGCGGATAGACTCGTTGATAACGTTCTTATACCCCCTCTTAAATCGGTGGTGAATAAGCCCCTCGCCCGATAGAAAATCGGTGAGCTCATCGCTTGTAACCGAGTCTGTAACGATAGTCGTGCCGGGGTCGCTCTCCTTTAAAATTGCACCGAGCAGTGCGATAAGGGTGTTTTTATTTATCTCGTTGCCATCTTTATCAACGACGCTTGCCCTGTCAACATCGGTATCAAATATAATTCCAAGGTCGGCATCTGCCGCAAGGGTCGCCTTGCAGACAGCTTCCATAGCCTCTTTATTTTCGGGGTTTGGAATGTGGTTTGGGAAGTTGCCATCTGGCTCTAAAAATACGCTTCCATCGGTATTAGCACCGAGTGGCGAGAGTATCTTTTCGGCGAAAAATCCGCCAGCGCCATTCCCAGCATCAACAATTATCTTAAACCCAGAAAGTGGTGTATCACCAGCATTTATCTCCTCACGAATTTTAGAAACTAGATACCCACTGTATGACGAGATAAGGTCTTTCTCGGTAACCTGTCCGCCGTTAACATCGACAAAGCTGTTTGTGGTTGCCATGGAAACAAGCTCTGCGATATCTGCCTTTTCAAGACCCCCATCTTTTGTGAAAAATTTCATACCATTTCGGTTAAATGGCAGATGGCTTGCAGTTAGCATAATTCCACCGTCGCAGTTAAAATCAGGGAGTACGGTGCTCATAAAAATCGATGGAGTTGATGCAAGGGCACAGTCGTAAACCGAAACGCCACTGCTCACAAGGCCTTTTATAGCCGCGCTTTTAAGCGAATTTGCGGTAATTCTGCTGTCGTGTCCTACTGAAATTACTATATCTTCTGCCTTTTTATTTGTTTTCTTGGAAACAAAAGTGGCGAAACTGCGGGCAAGTGTTAAAACAGCTTCGGCAGTGAGGGTTACTGCTTCGCCGGGAATGCCTTCGCATGCAACACCACGAATATCGCTACCATTTTGCAGAGCCTTATAATTTATCATAAAATTCCTCCGTTAAGATTATTTGATTATCGCTATTCTTTATTATATAATATAGATAACATTATTACAATAAGGTGGCAATAAATTTGAAGTTTACCGATGATTTTTTATGCGAAAAGATAAAAACCACAAAAAAACCGATATACATCTATGGAATGGGAAACGGTGCCGAAAAGCTACTGCAGATACTCGAGGCTCTTGGAAAAAAAGCTTGCGGTATTTTTGCGAGCGATGAATTTGTCCGTGGACAGCAGTTTTGCGGATATACCGTAACAAAACTTATAGATATCCCAAAAGATGCCTTTGTTTTGCAGGCTTTTGGCAGCTGTGAGCCTGATGTTTTAGATAGGATAAAAAGCATAGCGAAAGAATATGAATATTATGTCCCCGAGATGCCACTTTTTGGCGAGGCACGAATTTATGATAAAGCGTTTATAGAGAAAAACAGAGAGAAAATAGAAAAACTATATAGTATACTCGCAGATGATAAGAGCCGTGAGGTGCTTTTAAGCTGCGTAAATCATGCTATTTCGGGGAAAATAGAGTATCTTTTTGAAGCCGAGAGCGAAAAAAGCGAGATTTATAATGAATTACTGAGTAAAGTGCAGACAGGCTATCTCGATTGTGGCGCTTATGATGGCGATACTGTTTTAGAATATATAAAATATAAGGGAGTGCCGAGAAGGATAATAGCAGTTGAGCCACATCCGAAAAACTTTGTAAAACTTTTAAAAAACACCGAGAATATAGAGGGTATTGAGTGCTTAAACGTTGGGATATTTGATAGTGAGAGCACAATTTCCTTCACAAAAGATGCAGGTCGCCACTCGGCGAAAACAGAGTCTGGCAAGCAAATAGAGATAAAAACAACAACTATCGATAAAATCTCGCACCCAGATATATCGTATCTAAAACTCGATGTTGAGGGGTGCGAGCGAGAGGCGCTTTTAGGTGGTATAAAAACGCTAAAACAAAAACCGAATCTTCTCGTTGCCTGTTACCACAAGATGGGGGATTTGTGGGATATTCCGCTTTTTATAAACGAGATAAATCCCGAATACAAGCTCTATCTCAGACGGCAAAAATATCTGCCAAACTGGGAGTGCAATGTTATTGCTATTTAGCGACAGAAAAGTGTGAAAAGATAGAATACCAATTGCAAAAAATGGCGAATTATTATATAATCATAAGGTGAAAATTGGCTTTTTAACACGACTTATTCTTAAATAACAATCGGAGTGTTTAATGATAAAACTATACGGATACGATAAAAATACAGCAACGAAAGTTGGTAAAATTTTGCTCTGCCTTTGCGTGGGGCTTATTTGTTATCATTTCTCTTTGTATTCACTTCTCACCTACGACACAAACGACGACCCCGCATCTATGATTTTGCTTGCAACAGGTGGCAATAGCTTTTCACCATTATTTGCAAAGCCGCTATCGGTGGTTTTGAGTCTACTTTATCAGCTATCACCTCTTCACCCTTGGTGGATATATATAACGCTTGCAACAGTATCTTTTTCGCTATCTGTCGTCTTATATCTTCTAGCCAGGAGATATAAATTCAAGATTTTTGCAGTGCTTTCTGTTTTAGTGGTTTATCTATTCATGGAAACAGCGGTTTGCAGAATAAACTTCACAAAGACAGCGGCAGTGGCGGCTGTAGCGGGAATACTGCTTATATTGCAGGGTATTGAAGATTTTTCTTTAAGCAAACTGCTGTCAATCATAGAGCTTGTTGTAGGTGTTGGACTTTGGATTTTTGGCGCTATGATAAGAAGTCAAATAGCGTTTGTTGTTTTGCCATTTGCGGCAGTCTATCTGTGTTATATGATAGTTTCAGCTGTTGGAATTAAGGATATGAATAGGCTTTTAAAAGAAGCTTCAAAACCACTTTTAATATCAGTTATTGCGCTCGCCTTCGCCCTTTGTCTGCTTTTTGCTGGGAATTTGTTTTTGAGCGAGGAAGAGCGGGCGGATATAGCCTATTATGATGCTCGCATATCGGTGCAGGATTACGCTGATAATTTTCCGGAATATTCACAAGCGGCCGAAGAGTATCAAGCGCTTGGTGTGTCCGAAAACGACTACCATATGATATTTGATGATTGGACTACCGAAGACCCCCAGTTTTTCACGACAGAGCTATTTCAATCGATGCGCGAGGAGTTATACAGACCAAACACTATAAGCCAAGCGTTTGAGGTTTTAGTTGATTATTTCTCATCGAATAGCGGTTTTATAGTGGTTTATTTTCTTGTGATTACCGCTTTATTTCTCTCGACCGACAATAAAAAACGGATAGCAATAGTTGCGTTTTTAGCAGTTGTTGTTTCCTATATTATTGCACTAGCGGTGCTTGGCAGAGTGGTGGATAGAGTTGTATACCCTGCGCTTTTATATGCATCAACTTTCTCGCTGTTCTTTTGTGTTAACTTCGCAGAAAATAAGAAAAAAGCTTACTTAACAGGGCCTATTTTTATAACGATTTTAACAGCATTCCTCTTTTGCTTTATGATGATACCTACTTTTAATAGAAATATAGCGGGTTACAGCTACAACAAATATGCGGATCATAGTAGCGGAACATACTCTATCAACGCACAAAACTTTTATATTAAGATTGCAGAGGATAAAGATATTGCATATATATTGCCGCTGATGAATTCGTTTGAATTTCTTCCGTCTGAAGGGTTGTACCCGAGGTATCAGCCGAGCGTTACTATGTTTGAAAATCTCTTCTTTTTAGGTGGATGGGATGCAAGAATCAGAACAAACTACGACAGACTGGATGATTTTGATATTGAAAACCCTATGCAGGCTTTGTTTTTGAATACAAACGTTCTCACCGGATACGATAAAGAGGTGCACACCTATTTAAAAGAGCATTATCACGAAAACATTAGCATTTCGCAGGCAGATAGTTTTAGTTTTGTGAATGGCATTGTATATGGCTTGTTTCAATACTGTTTACCTATCGAGGGTGAAATTTTAGATATTGAGGGCCATGGGGATATTTATATTGAAAGCTATAATTACGAGGAAGAAAATCTATCGTATAGCGAGTCGCCGGGCGGTGGTACAGTAAACTTAAGTGGTGCTGTGGGAAAAAATATCGATGAATACGAAGAGCTGTTTTTAAATGTAGATACACCAGAAGGGCGGCGAAGCTACAGAATTTTTGTTGATAGTAACGGTAATTTTGAGTGCCGTGCATTTGGATTAACAAAAGAAGATGTTGCAAACTCAGAGCTTTATGTTGTTGCAAAAACATACGATGATGAATATATTAAACTTACCATTTTAGGAGAGTATATTGAAGTTTAAGAGAGCTAAAAAGGGGACGAGCTTTAAGCTAAATTGGAGCGAAACCCAAAGAAAAATAGTGAAAAATGCATTTGATGTGAGCTTACCTATAGTTATAGGTCTTGTTTGCTATAATCTGTTTTTGCACATTGGTCTTTTCTACGAAACAAACGACGATTCGGCTTCGCTGTTTATGCTGTCAAGTGGCGATGATTTCACTATGATTTTTTCAAAACCGCTCTCAACTTTTATCTCAAACCTTATGAGCAACTCACCCGATATACCTGTCTGGGTATTTGTTTCACTGATAACTATAACAGTGTCACTTATTATATCTCTATTTGTGCTTCGCAAGAGGCTAACTGAACTGTTGTTCTGGCCTGTTGCTGTTTTTGTCGTATTTTTCTTTACGACAGTAGCAGTTACACAGATAAACTTCACAAGAACAGCGGCAGCAGCGGCGGTTGCTGGAGTTATGCTTATACTGCAAGGAATTGTAACGTTTAGCAAACAGGGGAAAATGGCAAAAGTTGTATCGATAGTTGAGGTTTTAGTGGGTACGGCTGTCTGGTTTTGGGGAGCTATGATACGGGATTTAGTGGCGTATCTCATACTTCCTTTTGCGGGGCTTTTTGTCCTTTTCTACACCCTTAGCAGAACAGGACGGTTTAATATAAAGCAGTTTTTTATGAATTTGCGCACCCCTATAATAGTGTCGGTGGCGGCTCTCTCAGCGGCAATTATTGCATCGATATTCGCATATAATATGTACACAGTCGAGGAGCGTGCGGCGATAGAGCATTACAAGGCTCGAATTGATGTACAGGACTATAAAGATAACTATCCTGAGTACAAAGAGGCGCAGGATGAATACCTCTCGCTTGGGGTGACGGAGAGTGAATACAATATGATATTTCACTCATGGACAACAGAAGACACAGACTTTTTCACAACCGAGCTTTATACAGCGTTACGAGAAAATCTGTATACTCAAAACAGTTTAGAAGAGGCTGTTAATGTCGCGATAGAATTTATATTAGATAACAGCGAAATTTGGATAGCCACACTGATTTTCTTGTTATTATTAACTGTTTATCTGCGTGGGTGGCGCAAACTATATCTGCCTATATTTCTAATTTGTGCGTTTGCCTATGTGGTGTTTTTGGCGATGCAGGGGAGGGTGCTAGCCCGCGCTGTAGACCCTGTTTTGCTCTATATTGTTTTGATAGGAGCGATGCTTTGTAGTTCGGATAATATTAACACAAAGCAAAAATGGTATCTATCACGGCATTATATAGCACCGCTTCTCTTAGTGGTTGCGATAGCTTCTTTTATAGCTCCCAAATACGATGTGATATTTCAAGATTACGCGGAAAACGTTTTGAAATCAGAGGAAGCGTATTTCGGGCAGAGCTACCCTGAAATTGCACATGAATTCTACGACTATATCGGCGAAAACAGCGAAACCGCTTATCTTTTAACAATTAGTGACGGTATCTCGTTTATGCCAGCGACTAATATTCCGATATTTGTCCCACCTGATATAGATATCGCAAAAAATCTTTTCTTTCTTGGGGGCTGGGATGTCCGCTCTCCTGCAAACTACTCAAGACTTGCGCAGTACGGTATAGAAAACCCTATGGAAGCGATAGTTGAAAACCAGAATGTTCTGACAATTTACAGCGAAATGTTGCATGGCTACCTCACCGACCATTATGGCGATGAAGTGTCGGTATCTATGG
>CAYJJJ010000012.1:0-30580 GCA_964370465.1 uncultured Oscillospiraceae bacterium | reverse complement strand
AAGGAGGTAAAATTATGGACGCATTGAAAACAATTGCGCAGTCATCAATTAAAGAGGCACCGCCTACCTTTAATATCGGTGATACAGTAAAAGTACATGTTCTCATCAAAGAGGGTGAGAGAGAAAGAGTTCAGCTGTTTGAAGGAACAGTTATAGCTCGCAAACACGGTGGAATTATGGAAACATTCACTGTAAGACGTCTTTCATACGGCGTTGGAGTTGAGAGGGTTTTCCCAATCCATTCACCACATGTTGTAAAAGTTGATATCATCAGAAGAGGCCGCGTTCGCAGAGGTAAACTATACTATCTAAGAGGTAGAGTAGGTAAAGCCGCGAAGGTTCGTGAGCAAATTAAGTAAGAACTTTTAAAAGGAACTGGTTTTCAGTTCCTTTTTTGTAATTTGAAGGTGTTTTATGAAATCAATTAAAAATAGCATTTTAGATTGGCTCGATGCAGTTGTTGTAGCACTTGCTTTTGTGGTTATTCTTTTTACTTTTGTACTTAGAATAGCAACGATTGACGGAATCTCTATGTATCCAACACTTGAACACGGTGAGCGTGTGCTTGCTTTTCAGATGTTTTATACCCCTGTGAAAGGCGATATAGTTATAGTTTCACTGCCATCTGAAAACTATGTGCCTTATATAAAGAGAGTGGTAGCAACCGAGGGAGATACTATAGAAATCGACCACAGTACAGGTGAAGTGATTGTCAATGGTGAAGTGTTAGAAGAGGATTATATTTTGCCCGAGGAAAACAGAAACTACGGAAGCTTTGAAGGGCAAGCAGTTGTTCCAGATGGTTGCGTTTATGTTTTGGGGGACAATAGAAACAACTCAAAGGATAGCAGATATGGGACTATTGGTTTTGTAGAGGAAGAATATATAATAGGGCATGCTTTTTTAAGGGTATATCCGTTTGATAGTATTGAGGTATTATAAGCCTTTTATCGATAGATAAAGCCCTTGTTTTTGTTGAAAGCATTATTTGTGTTTCAGGTAATGCAAAAAAATGGCCCTAAGAAAAAAATTTTAAGAGAAACGAATTGTATTTATTCTTTTAATTTGATGTAAAGGAGTGAGAAGCAGATGAATATGGAACAAAAAAGAGCTGAAAGAGCTAACAAAGCGACTGTTGCCCCAGAGTCAACAGAGCGAAAAATTCAGTGGTATCCCGGGCATATGACCAAAACGAGCAGAATGATTGTTTCTGCTGTGAAAGATGTAGATATAGTTATTGAACTTTGTGATGCAAGAGCGCCACTAGCAACATCAAACCCGCATCTTGAAAAACTAACAGCGCATAAGCCGAAACTTATAATTTTAAATAAAAGCGACCTTGCTGATAAGAAAGTGACCGAGCAATTTATCAGTCACTTTAAAAATAGAGGTATAAAAGCTATTGCTATAGACTCAAAAAACAAAAGGGTTGGTAAGATAATAAACAGCGCTATTGAAGAAGTGCTATCAGAACTAATTGAGCGACTAAAAGCGAGAGGTATGGGAAATAGGGCGCTTCGGGCGATGATTATTGGTATTCCGAATGTCGGGAAATCTTCGCTTATAAACAATCTCTGTGGAGGCAAAAGGGCAAAAGTTGAGGATAGGCCAGGTGTTACAAGAGGTAAACAGTGGGTTACAACAAAAGACGGGCTTGAACTGCTCGATACACCAGGTGTTTTATTGCCGAAGTTTGAGAACCAAGAATTTGCAAAGAGGATTGCATTTATAGGCTCTATAAACGATGATATATTAGACCTTGAGTGGCTAAGTTGTGAGTTGTTGCAGTATATAAAAGATAATTACCCGGGAAATATAAACGAGCGGTATAACGTTGATGCGAAAAGCTTTGACGATAGCTATGAGCTTTTAAAAGCAATCGGGAAAAAGCGTGGAATGCTGTTATCTGGTGGAGTTGTCGATACAGAGAGAGCTTCTGTGGCGGTACTTGATGAGTTTCGTGGCGGAAAAATAGGACTAATTTCGCTTGATAAACTGGGCGAGGGTACCGATGAATAATCTTTTTTTGTATGATAAAGAGATATCGAAAGAGGGGCTTCTTGCTGGCGTTGACGAGGCGGGCAGAGGACCACTTGCAGGGCCTGTTGTTGCGGCGGCAGTTATTTTAAAAGATGATTACTACAGCGAAATTCTAAACGACTCAAAAAAGCTCTCCGAAAAAAAGAGAGATATTTTATATACTGAAATAATTGAAAATGCAGTTTCTTATGCTGTTTCTTTTGTTTCTCCACAGGTCATAGATGAAATAAACATCTTAAACGCTACAATGAAAGCTATGTCAGAGGCAGTGGAGGGTTTATCCAATATACCGACCCTTACACTAATTGATGGCAATAAAGTCCCACAAGGGCTTGAAAATGCGGTGGCAGTTATAAAAGGAGATGCAACATCAGCGGCTATTGCGGCGGCATCAATTATAGCAAAGGTCGAGAGAGATAGGTTTATGCAAAACCTACCATCAGACTACGATAAGTATCTTTTTTTAAAACACAAAGGTTACGGGACAAAGCTCCACTATGAGATGATTGAGGAGCATGGTGTTTCTGATATACACAGAAGAAGTTTTTTGAAGAAAATTTTAAAAGATGGATAGGAAGAAGATAGGGAATAAAGGAGAGAGTGCGGCAGCTTTATACTTGAGACTGCACGGCTACAAAATAATAGAGCGAAACTTCAGCTGTCGGTTTGGAGAGGTAGATATTATAGCGCAAAAGGGCGACATTCTTGTTTTTGTCGAGGTGAAAACCCGAAAGAAAGGTAGCCTTGTTGATGGCGCTTATGCAGTGGACTACTATAAACAGCAGAGAATAATCAAAACCGCTAAATACTATCTGTCGAAACAAAGTGATGAGTATAATGTGCGCTTTGATGTCATATTAGTTGAAAGCGGAGTTGTTTTGAAGATAAAACATATAGAATCTGCTTTCGAGGTGTGATATGCGTCTTTTCGACTTGCATTGTGACAGTTTGACCGAGTGCTTCAAACAGAATTTATCCCTTTATGACAATGATAAAACTGCGGTGGTGCTAAAGGATAAATCAAACTACATACAAGCCTTTGCCCTTTACAGTGAAAATGATATGCCAACTGATAAGTTGCGCAATTATTTTATCGGAAATTTTGAGTATTTAAATAGTCAGTCAGAGAAAATTTGCAACTTTGGAATTATAGATGATAAACTCCCAGTGGATACAGAAGGGAAGGTATTTGGAATTAGGACAGTTGAAAACTGCCAAATTCTTGAAAACTTAGATAATTTCGACCTATTCTTGAAATACAATATATTTGTAGCATCTCTTACACACAATGAGGAAAACTGCCTTGCGGGAGGAGCGCTCTCAGATGTTGGTTTAACATCGCAGGGGAAAAGGGTGATTGACCTGCTTGATAGGCATAGGATAACGCTAGATATATCTCACCTAAATGATAAAAGTTGTTTTGAAGTGTTAAGCTATACCGAAAATGCAGTTATTGCTACCCATTCAAATGCAAGGGCTATATGTGATAATAAACGCAACATTACAGATGAAATATTTACCGAGATTAAGAGTAGAGGCGGAGTTGTTGGAATAAATCTACACTGTCCGTTTCTTGGTTCAGAAGAGCCGAGCTTTGATGATATTATAAAGCATATCTATCATTTTCTATCACAGGGCGGAGAGGATAATATATCTCTCGGGTGCGATATGGACGGTGCAATAATGCCGCCGCAGATTAAAAATCTCGATGGTCTTGAAAATTTGTATCAATATATGTTAAAATTAAATTTCAGTGAGCGACTAATTGATAAGATATTTTATAAAAACGCTTACGATTTTTTTGCGAAACGGAGGGGCAGAGATGTTATATGAAAGTACACGAAACAGCAGTATTAGCTTTAGCTCAACGAAAGCGATAACCGAGGGGATTTCAGCAGAGGGCGGACTTTTTATGCCAAAGTGTTTCCCGCAGTTTTCAAAGAGTGAGTTTAAGAGTTATATCGGAAAAAACTACAATGAGATTGCAAAGTTCATTATGGGCAGATTTTTAGATGATTTTGAGAGCGAAGAGATAGCGAGGTTTGTCGATGCAGCTTATAATACCGACAGGTTTGATACAAGTGAGATTGTGCCTGTTGTAAAAGTGGGGGACAACTTCTTTTTAGAGCTCTGGCACGGGCCTACCTGCGCGTTTAAAGATATGGCGCTTCAGATGCTGCCGCATTTTATGGTTTATAGCGCAAAAAAAGAGGGTGATGATAGTGAGATTATTATCCTTGTTGCAACCTCTGGTGATACAGGCAAAGCGGCACTTGAGGGATTTGCAGATATTGACGGTATAAAAATAGCTGTTTTCTATCCTGAGAGCGGTGTCAGCGATACACAAAAGCTCCAGATGATAACCCAAGAGGGGGAAAACGTATATGTTGCGGCTGTAAAGGGCAACTTTGATGATGCGCAAACTGGCATTAAAAAGATATTTACCGATAATAGCCTAAAAGAGCAGCTTGCTAAAAGTGGATACAAGTTTTCAACTGCAAACTCGATAAACTGGGGCAGACTTCTACCGCAGATAGTTTATTACGTCTATGGCTATCTAAAACTCGTTTCAGATAATGAGATAGAGTATGGCGATAAAATAGATGTTGTTGTGCCGACTGGAAATTTCGGCAATATCTTAGCTGCATATATAGCAAAAATTTTAGGAATGCCGTTTGATAAGTTAATCTGTGCTTCAAATGAAAACAATGTTTTGACCGACTTTTTAAACACAGGAGTTTACAATAAAAAACGTGATTTTAAGCAGACATATTCACCATCTATGGATATTCTTATTTCAAGCAATCTCGAACGCCTTATCTATTTAGCGACCGATAGAGATGACAGTGAAGTTGCAACGCTTTACAGTGAAATAGCTAAAAATGGCAGTTTTGAAATCAGTGAAAATGCATTTAAAAAGATTAAAGAGAATTTTCTCGGTGGTTTTTGTTCGGATGATACAACTGTTGAAACTATAAAAAGGTATTTTGAAGAATATAACTATTTAACAGACCCGCACACAGCAGTTGCCGCAGAGGTCGGGGACAGGCTATCTGATAAAAAGCGTCTTGTAGCGGCAACGGCAAATCCGTATAAGTTTACAGATGTTATTGCAAAAGCGCTATCGCTCAGTGATGATGCAACAGCGGAGGAGATAAGTGAGATAACAAAGACTAAAATCCCAGCACCGCTTCGCAATCTCGATAAAAAACAGGTAAGGTTTACAGATAGCTTTGATAAGGAAAATCTCTTCTCTGCAATCGAGGAGCACTGGGAGATATAGCGTGAAAAATCACGCTATCAATTATTTATATGGCGTGCCGTCACAGGCGCCACATGCCGAATAAGCTCCATTCTGTACGGAGATTATTCAAAACTATTTGTGCTACGCGCACAGAATGGAGAGATAGCGTGAAAAATCACGCTATCAATTATCTATATGGCGTGCCGTCACAGACGCCACATGCCAATTAATCTCCATTCTGTACGGGAGTTATTCAAAACTATTTGTGCTACGCGCACAGAATGGAGATTAATATGAGTTTGTTTGTTATAGCTGATTTGCATCTTTCGATTTCAGTTTCAAGCAAAACGATGGATATCTTCAAAGGGTGGGAGAATTATACCGAGATTTTGGAGAAAAACTGGACTGAACGGGTGCGTGAGAGCGATACCGTTGTAATTCCAGGTGATATAAGCTGGTGCACAACTCTTGATGAGGGGTTTCTCGATTTTCAGTTTATCGAAAATCTACCTGGAAAAAAGATAATTCTCAAAGGCAATCACGATTATTGGTTTGCTGGGCGAAAAAAGTTTGAGGATTTTCTTGCAAAACACGGTTTTTGTTCAATGGCGCTTCTGCACAACAACAGCATAGAGGCAGAGGGGGTAACACTTTGCGGAACACGTGGTTGGATTAACGAGAGAAGCGACCCTGCGGGAATAAAAATAATTGAGCGTGAGGCGTTACGGCTTGAAGCTTCCATCAAAACGGCAAAAGAGGGAAGTGAGATTATTGTTTTTCTGCACTATCCACCACTTTATGGCAATGATATCTGCGAGCCGATATTTGATGTACTGAAAAAATATAATATAAAAAAATGCTACTATGGGCACCTTCATGGGCCGAGTTTGAAGTCTGCATTTAGGGGATATTATGATGAAATTTTCATCGATATTATCTCTGCCGACTATTTAAAATTTAATCCATTAAAAATTCTGTAAAAAAATATAGATTTTTAGCGGAAATATGATATAATAAGGATTGGTATTTTGAAAATAAAGTACTAACCGCCTTTTATAACTTCTTTAAAAGGACAAAAAAATAACTATTTAAAAGTTTTTGGAGGAAAAAATGAAACTAATCAGCAGTGAGAAAATCGAAACAAATAAGTACGAGCTTAAAATAGCCGTAACGAAAGAAGATTTTGAAAGTGCGGTAACCGATGCATTTAATAAAAACAAAAAAGATATAAGTGTTCCCGGTTTCAGAAAAGGTAAAGCACCGAGAACATTAATCGAGAAGATGTACGGCAAAGATATGTTCTACAATGAAGCAATTGATGCAACATACGGCAAAGCTTACGATGAGGCCGTTATTGAAGCGGGCATTGAACCAGTCGATATGCCACAAGTAGAGCTTCTATCAACAGAGTTTGACAATGGTTATGAGTTCTCAGCCGTTGTTTTTGTAAAACCAGAAATCACAGTTAAAGATTATAAGAAAATAAAAGGCGAGTCTGTTGAAGTGGCTGTTTCTGATGAAGAAATGGATGCTGAAATAAACAGAACACTTGATAAAAACGCAAGGGTTGTATCAGTTGAAGGCAGAGCGGCTGCAGATGGCGATATTGCAAATATCGATTTTGAAGGTTTTGTGGACGGTGTTGCTTTTGAGGGTGGTAAAGGTCAGAACTACGACTTAACACTCGGTTCAGGCACATTTATCCCAGGTTTTGAAGATCAAGTTATTGGCAATGAGGTTGGTTCGAGCTTTGATGTTAATGTTAAGTTCCCAGCTGAATATGGCGCTGAGAATTTAGCTGACAAAGACGCTGTATTTAAAGTTACAGTAAATTCGCTAAAAGTTCGTGAGCTACCAGCGTTTGATGATGAGTTTGTTAAAGATATAAGCGAATTTGATACAGTTGCTGATTACAAAGAAGATATTAAGGCAAAAATGCTAGAGAGCAAAAAGAAAAATTCAGATGCTGAGCTTGAGAATGCACTGATGGATAAGGTTATCGAGGGCATTGAGGGAGAAATTCCAGAAGTTATGTACGAGAGAAAAGTTGATCAACTTGTTGAGGATACCGCTCGTCGTCTACAAAGCCAAGGACTAAACCTTGAAACATACCTAAAATACACAGGTATGGAAATGGCGGACTTCAGAAGAACATTTGAAGAGCAGGCACAGAAGCAAGTTAAAATAAGACTAGCGCTCGAGAAAATTGTTGAAGTTGAGGGTATTTCTGCAACTGACGAAGAGATTGATGCTGAATTTGCAAAAATAGCTGAGATGTACAAGCTTGAAGTTGAGAAGGTACGCGAAGTATTCCCAACAGAAGAAGTTATAAAAGAAGTTTCACTTAACAAAGCAATCGACTTAATTCGAGATACTGCTGATGTTAAAATAGTAAAAGAGAAGAAAACAGAGGCGAAAGCTCCAGCAAAAAAAGCACCAGCTAAGAAAACAGCTGAGAAAAAAGCGCCAGCAAAGAAAACAGCTGCTAAAAAAGATGCTGATGATGCAGAGAAAAAAGCACCAGCTAAGAAAACAGCTGCTAAAAAGCCAGCGGCAAAAAAGGCAAAAGCTGACGACGCTGAGTAGTTTTCACTCAAATATTTAGGAGATAGGTGAATTATGAGTTTAGTACCAATAGTAGTTGAACAGACAAGTAGAGGCGAGAGAAGCTACGATATTTATTCAAGACTGTTAAACGACAGAATTATTGTTTTAAGCGAAGAGGTAAACGACGTAACCGCTTCACTTATTGTCGCTCAGCTTTTATACCTTGAGGGTCAAGATCCAGATAAGGATATCCAGTTTTATATAAACAGCCCAGGGGGTTCTGTAACCTCTGGAATGGCTATCTACGACACTATGAACTATATTAAATGCGATGTATCGACTATCTGTATAGGTATGGCGGCATCTATGGGTGCTTTTCTTCTAAGCTCGGGAGCAAAAGGCAAAAGATTTGCTCTCCCGAACTCAGAGATAATGATCCATCAACCGCTCGGTGGTATGAGAGGTCAGACTTCTGATATCAAAATCCACGCCGACAGATTTATTGCTATTCGTGATAATCTAAATAAAATACTTGCAGAGAACTCAGGCAGACCTATTGAGGTTATTGCAAGGGATACTGACAGGGATAATTTTATGACGGCAAGAGAAGCAGCTGAGTACGGACTTATCGATACAGTTATAGAAAAAAGATGAGGTAAAACTTAATGGCAAAATACGAATATGAAAATCCCTATTGCAGTTTTTGTGGCAAGACGCAAGACAAAGTTGCAAAGCTTATAGCGGGACCCGAGGGATTTATCTGTGACGAGTGTGTTATGCTCTGCAAAAAGATAATCGATGAAGAGGTTGTTGAGAGGCGCAAAAACTCGAAATTCACAGATGACAACAGTGATGTAACAGTTTTAAAACCAGCAGAACTTAAAGCGGTACTCGATGATTATGTTATAGGTCAGGAAGATGCAAAAAAAGCGCTTTCAATAGCGGTTTATAATCACTATAAAAGGGTTTATTTTAACGATAACGACTCAATAGAACTGCAAAAGAGCAATATTTTGCTACTTGGTCCTACCGGTGTTGGTAAAACACTTCTTGCGAAAACCCTTGCAAGAACACTCGGTGTTCCTTTTGCAATAGCGGATGCTACAACGCTCACAGAGGCGGGATATGTAGGTGAAGATGTTGAGAATGTTCTCTTAAAGCTTATTCAAGCGGCAGACTACGATATAGAAAAAGCCGAAATGGGCATAATCTATATCGATGAGGTCGATAAAATCACAAGAAAGAGCGAGAACCGCTCTATTACCCGTGATGTTAGCGGTGAGGGTGTTCAACAGGCGCTTCTTAAAATTATCGAGGGAACTGTTGCGAATGTGCCTCCGAGTGGTGGCAGAAAACATCCGCATCAAGACTTTATCCAGATAGACACAACAAATATCCTCTTTATCTGCGGCGGTGCATTTGAGGGTATGGAGAAGATAATCGAGAAAAGGGTGGCTTCTTCTGCAATCGGTTTTGGTGCAAAAGTTCAGAGCAAAAAAGAGCTTGATGCGATGAACCTTCTGCAAAAAGTTGAGCCGATTGATTTAGTTAAATACGGACTTATCCCTGAGATTGTCGGTCGTCTTCCAGTTATAACTTCACTTCAAGCTCTTTCAGAAGAGATGTTAGTTGAGATTATAACAAAGCCGAAAGATGCTATAATAAAGCAGTATAAGAGGCTGTTTGAGCTCGATGATGTAGCAATAGAGTTTGCTGACGAGGCTGTTTTGGAGATTGCTAAAAAGGCAGTTGAGCGCAAAACTGGTGCTCGTGGTATACGCTCAATTATGGAGGATATCCTCTCGAATATTATGTACGATGTTCCATCGGACCATGAGATTTCGCATATTGAGATAACTAAAGAAACTGTTTTGGAAGGTGCAACGCCTATCTATAAAAGAGATAGCGAGAGAAGTCCAAAGACTCTTAAAATCAAGAGCAAAAAACAGTCGAAACAAAACAAAAATTATGCATAGTATTAAACCGCTCATATGGGCGGTTTAAATATTTGTCTTTAAAAAAACAAACAAATGTAGTATAATAAATTATAAAGTTACTGCAAAAGGATGGTGAAGTTATGAGCAGTTACAGCTATATGAATAATGTTTATCCAATGGTAGCACTTCGTGGATTTGTTATATTTCCAACTATGGTGCTGAATTTTGATGTCGGCAGAAAGAAGTCTATTGCGGCTATTCGTCGCGCGATGGAAACAGACCAACTTATCTTTTTATCGGCACAGAAAGATTTAAGTGTTGATAACCCAGAAGAGGACGATGTATTTAAAGTTGGGGTTATTTCAAAGATAAATCAGATAATTAAAACGACCGACGGCGGAGTTAAAGTTATGGTCGAGGGTATTTGTCGAGCAAAAATCGAGAGTTATGTGGCGACAGACCCGTTCTTGATGGCGCAAGTAGTAGAGTTTCCACTTCAAAAGGTAAAAAATACCGTTAAAAACGATGCATTAATGCGCACTATTAAGATGCTTTTTGATGAGTATTCAGCGCTGAGCCCCAGAATGCCCAAAGATATAATTAGCAATATTCATCTTATGAACGACCCAGTTGAAATTGTTGAGTTTATTGCGGGAAATCTTGTTTTCAAGGCACTTAATGCACAGAAAATTTTAGAGCAATCAAACCCGACAAAACGACTTGAGCAACTTGTTGTTATGATGGAGAATGAAAACAGTATTTTATCACTTGAAGCTGAAATACTTGAAAATGTCCGTGATCAGATGGACAAAAACCAAAAAGACTATTTTTTGCGTGAGCAATTAAAGGTTATTTCAAGCGAGCTCGGTGAAGGTGAGGATGCTGAGGAAGAGTATTACAGATATAAAGAGAGTATCGAGAAGCTCGGCGCTCCAAAAGAAGTTACTGATAAACTAAACAAAGAAGTTGATAAGCTTGTGAAGCTACCTTATAGCTCGCAGGAAGCGGCAGTTGTTCGCAACTATATCGAAACCTGTCTTGAACTCCCATATTCTATAAAGACAAAAACCAATACAAATATAGATAAAGCGAGAAAGACGCTTAACCGCGACCACTATGGACTCGATAAAGTTAAAGAGCGTGTTTTAGAGGTCTTAGCGGTGCTGACACTTAAAGAAAAGGTCGATGGACAGATTATCTGTCTTGTGGGTCCTCCGGGTGTTGGTAAAACTTCTGTTGCGAAATCAGTTGCGAAGGCGATGGGCAGAAACTATGTTCGCATTGCGCTCGGTGGCGTAAAAGATGAGTCGGATATTAGGGGACACAGAAAAACTTATGTTGGCTCTATGCCAGGGCGAATAATAGATGGATTTTTAAAAGCGAAGAGCAAAAATCCGCTAATCCTTCTCGATGAGATAGACAAGCTCTCGAGCGACTATAAGGGCGACCCGTCATCAGCTCTGCTCGAAGTGCTTGACAGTGAGCAGAATATGCATTTTAGAGATCACTATATAGAGATGCCTTTTGATGTTAGTGAAGCGCTATTTTTAACAACTGCAAACACCCTCTCATCAATTCCGGCGCCATTGCTTGATAGAATGGATGTTATCGAGCTTGGAAGCTATACAAGGGATGAGAAGTTTAATATAGCAAAGAAATATCTTATAGCAAAACAGATGGATAAAAACGGTATTAAAAAAGGTCTGCTCAAGATAAAAGACGATGCTATTTTCGAGATAATTGACAGGTACACAAGAGAGTCTGGTGTTCGAACACTTGAGCGTGAAATAGCGAAAATTGCTAGAAAAACAGCTATGAAGATAGTTGATGAGAAGGTTACGAGTTTTACTGTGACTAAAGCTGAGCTAAAAGAGCTACTTGGCAAACCGAAATACACTGAAGATATGAACAGCAAAAAGAATGAAATCGGTGTTGTAAACGGACTTGCATGGACTTCTGTCGGCGGCGAGCTTTTGACTATTGAAGTAGCAACTATGCCCGGTAGCGGTAAAATTGAAATCACAGGTAATCTTGGGAAAGTTATGGAAGAGAGCGCAAAAGCAGCTGTTTCTTATGTCAAATCTATTTCAGATAAGCTAAAACTTCCAGAAAACTTTATATCTAAGCTCGATGTGCATATTCACGCACCAGAGGGTGCTATCCCAAAAGATGGCCCATCAGCAGGTATAACTATTACAACTGCGCTTATTTCGTCACTGCTTGGCATTCCTGTTCGCAAAAACATCGCGATGACCGGTGAGGTTACTATCAGAGGGCGAGTGCTTCCAATAGGCGGACTTAAAGAGAAGAGCATGGCGGCGCACCGCTCAAAGCTCGACACAGTTATTATGCCGTTTGAGAACATTAAAGATCTTGATGATATAGACCCTGCAGTAAGGGCGGATATTAAATTTATCCCTGTTAAGAATGTTCTTGATGTTATTGTATCGGCACTTGCAGATACCGAGATGAGTGAGCATAAATTTCTTGAGAATGCAAGGGTCGATTTAATGGCTGAACAGCTTACGAATCCAGATTATGCAATATCATAGAGGGTGTTATGGAATTTAGCAGTATAAAATTTGATTTTGAAATATCGGCAGTGCAAAACAGCGGACTTCCAGAAATAGACAGACCTGAAGTAGTGTTTTGTGGTCGGTCAAACGTTGGTAAATCCTCGCTTATAAACAAAACTATGGGTAGGCGGGGGCTTGCTCGTGTTTCTGCTACCCCTGGTAAAACTGCGACTGTCAATAGCTATCTATCAAAGCCACTTCGCATTATAGATTTGCCGGGTTATGGGTATGCTAAAAAATCGAAGAAAGAGAAATCGCTCTTCTCATCGATTATTACAGAGTATCTATTTTATCGTGAGTTTGACCTTGCTATTGTCTTGGTTGATTTAAGGCATGACGCTATGGAAATTGACCTCGCGATGATAAGCCAGCTTGTAGAGGGTGAAATCCCCTTTATAATCTGCTTTACAAAAGCGGATAAAATCTCACCAAAAAGAGGTGAAGAGACAATAAACTCATTTAGAGAGAAACTTCCTTATTTCGATGATATTGTCCATATAGTGACCTCGTCTGAAAAAGGGTGGGGAATAGATAAACTACAAGATGTGTTAGTTGAAATAATAGGAGAGTAATACCGCTTATTTACTATGTTAATTTTTTGAAAATCTCCATAAATTTGTGGGGATTTTTATAAGTTTAAAAGTATTATTTTTTTGCAAGGGAGAGGGGTAAATATGTTTATAAACAAAGGACTTGATACCGACAGTAACGGTATACTAACTTATGAGGGTGTCCGTGCAACCGACTTAGCGGAGCAGTATGGAACGCCACTCTATGTTATGAATGAAACTAAAATACGAGAAAATATTAAGAGTTTTAAAAGCTCAATTGATAAGTACTACAACGGTAACGGGCTTGTTGCCTATGCGAGCAAGGCTTTTTCTTGCATTGCTATTTATAATCTCTGTAACGAGCTTTCTATCGGCTGTGACGCTGTTTCAATAGGTGAGCTTTATACTATCAGCAAATCTTCTCTTCCTATGGATAAAATCTTCTTCCACGGCAATAATAAAACCCTCGAAGAACTCGAGTTTGCCGTTTTGCACGGTGTAGGATATATAGTTGTCGATAATCTCACAGAGCTTATGCTACTAAATTCAGTCGCACAGTCGAAAGATAAAAAAGTTAAGATATTGCTTCGCATAAAACCAGGAATTGATGCTCACACACACGACTTTATTCGTACAGGTCAGATTGATTCAAAGTTTGGTTTTGCTCTTGAAACAGGTGAGGCTTTTGAAGCGGTAAAGCAGGCGCTATCGTACAGCAGCTTAGAGCTTGTAGGTGTTCATTGCCATATCGGATCACAGATATTTGATATAGATCCGTTTGTTTTAGCATCTGAGCGCTTAATTCAGTTTATCGCAAAGGTGCGTGATGAGCTGTCACACACTATGAGCGTGCTAAATCTTGGCGGTGGATTTGGGATTAAGTATCTCGATGAGCACGACCCTGAAGATAGCGAAAAATATATGGAAAAGGTATCTGTCGCTGTGCATGCGCAGTGTGAAGCTTTATCGCTTGACGTGCCTTTCATTGTTATTGAGCCGGGTAGAGCAGTTGTAGGAGATGCCGGCATTACCCTTTATAAAATAGGTGGAATAAAAGAGATACCAAATATCAGAACATATATTTCGATTGATGGCGGTATGACTGATAACCCGAGATACGCGCTTTACAAGTCGGATTACAGCGCTTTAATTGCAAATAAAGCGACAAAGCAAAAAGATACTGTTGTGACGATTGCTGGGAAATGCTGTGAGAGTGGCGACTTAATTCAGGAAAATACAGCAATTCAAAAACCAGATATTGGAGATATATTAGCGGTGCTTTCAACTGGTGCTTACAACTACTCTATGGCATCGAATTACAATAGAATCCCAAGAGCATCTGTTGTTTTTGTTTCAGATGGTGAGTCGAGAGTTGTGGTTGCGAGAGAATCACTTGATGATATAATTAAGAACGATGTGGTATAAATAAACTTTTATATTAGTTTTATAATATCACTTATATTTAAAATAGTTTCAAAAGACAAAATAACTTGATTTTATCATAAAAAATGTATATAATTATTATTGTAAAATGCTTTGAAGCGGAGAAGTAATAAAAAGCAGTTCTAAAGAGAGCCTTTGGTTGGTGCAAAAAGGTGGACTAATTTATGAAATACACCGCAGAGCTTCTATCCTGAAAATAGCAGTAGGGATGGACGGGTATGCCCGTTATAGCAGTTGGTAAAGTTATAAACCGAGGTGGTACCGCGCATATGCGCCCTCTGCAATATTTGCAGTGGGCGCTTTTTATTTTGAGGAGGATAATTTATGAAAATTTTTGAGGAACTAAAGGCGAGGGGTCTTTTAGCACAGCTTACAAGTGAAGATGAGATAAGGGATATGATTAATGAGGGTAAAGCTACATTTTATATTGGCTTTGACCCGACTGCCGACAGTCTGCACGTTGGCCACTTTATGGCGCTATGCCTTATGAAAAGGCTTCAGATGGCGGGAAACAAGCCGATTGTTTTAATCGGTGGTGGTACTGGTATGATTGGAGACCCGTCTGGCAGAAGTGATATGCGCAATATGATGACAACAGAAACTATCGAGCATAACTGCGCATGTTTCCGAGAGCAGATGTCGAAATTTATTGATTTTGGCGAGGGCAAGGCTATAATGGTTAATAATGCAGACTGGCTTTTAAAGCTCAATTATGTTGATATGCTTCGTGAAGTCGGGGCGCATTTTAGCGTTAATAGAATGCTTTCAGCTGAGTGCTACAAGCAGAGAATGGAAAAGGGACTCAGCTTCTTTGAATTCAACTATATGATAATGCAGGCATATGATTTCTACAAACTTTTCACCGATTATGACTGTAACATGCAGTTTGGCGGCGATGATCAGTGGAGCAATATGCTTGCAGGCACTGAGCTTATCCGCAGAAAACTCGGAAAAGACTCACACGCTATGACGATAACACTACTGCTAAACTCAGAGGGGAACAAGATGGGCAAAACAGCTAAAGGTGCTGTTTGGCTTGATAAAAATAAAACATCGCCGTTTGATTTCTACCAGTACTGGAGAAACGTTGATGATGCAGATGTGCTAAAATGCATCAGAATGTTAACCTTCTTACCGCTTGATGAGATAGAGAAGATGAGCAGCTGGGAGGGAAGTGAGCTCAATCGTGCGAAAGAAGTGCTTGCATATGAGCTAACTTCGCTTATTCACGGTGAAGAGGAAGCGAACAAGGCAAAAGAAGCGGCAGTTGCTTTATTCTCTACTGGTGTTGACAGTGATAACATGCCGACAACTGAAATTGATGATGAAGAAATGCTTATTCTCGACTTGCTCGTTGCAGCAAAGCTTACACCGTCAAAGAGTGAGGGCAGACGACTTGTGACACAGGGCGGTATCTCTGTTGACAACGAAAAGATAACAGACCCTGCATTTTTAGTGAAACCTGCAGATGACAGCGATTTCGTTGTTGTTAAAAAAGGAAAAAAAGTTTACCACAAGATAATATTCAAAAAAAGTTAACATATATTTCCGAAATAGTTGTATAATAAAAGTAAATTAAAATTAGGGGGTTTAATATGCCATATTTACCAGAAATAATAACCGGTATAGTTATCGCTTTAGTAGCTATAATTATACTTGCAAACTCAATTAAAATCGTTTCACAGGCAAATGCTTATGTTGTCGAATTCCTTGGAAAATACAAAAGAACTCTTCCAGCTGGATTTAATTTAATTATACCTGGAATTGAGAAAGTCGCAAAGAAAGTTATGCTAAAAGAGCAGGTTTTCGATTTCCCACCGCAACCAGTTATCACTAAAGATAACGTAACTATTCTTATCGATACCGTTGTTTATTTTAGTATAAACAATCCTGTATTGTATACCTATGGTGCGGCAAATCCTATCTATGCAATAGAGAATTTAACCGCTACAACACTTCGTAACATCATGGGTGAGCTAGAGCTCGACGAAGCGCTCACTTCAAGGGATTTCATCAATGATAAACTAAGAATTATCCTCGATGAAGCAACTGATCCTTGGGGAATTAAAATCAACAGGGTTGAGCTTAAAAACATTCTTCCTCCTGAAGCTATTCAAACAGCGATGGAGAAACAGATGAAGGCTGAGCGTGACCGCCGTGAAACACTACTTGAGGCTGAAGGTCATAAACAGGCTATTGTTACCCGTGGAGAGGGTGAAAAAGCGGCTCGTATCCTTGAGGCTGAGGGTCGCAAGCAGGCGGCTCTTCAAGAGGCTGAAGGTCGTGCAAGAGCTATTGAGATGATTTATCAAGCGGAAGCTACAGGTCTATCTAAGATTAAAAATATTCTTGGCGACGAGGGTGTTATAACCCTTAAAAAGCTTGAGGCGCTCAAAAAAGCGGCTGATGGTCGTGCTACAAAGATTATTATGCCAACAGAGCTTGCTTCATCGGCTTCAACGCTAAGTTTTGCAGCTGAAATGCTCGGAACAAAAGGCGCTATGCCGATGGATAAAACAGAACAAGCGGATGCTGAGTGGCAAGGGGATTATAATGTTGACAGCGAAGCTTACCTTAACAATATCTCAAATGGACAAAACACATAATTAAAGTCTAGTGTATTTATTTGTATCTTTGTTAAACTTAATTTATAATATAGAAAAATAAAATCATTAGAGTTTGTTTGAAAATTCAGAAAAATTCAAACTGCACCCAAATAGTTATAGTTATAGTGAAAACTATATAATAACAAATGGGTGCAGTTTTTTTGTACTAAAAATAGGAGAGAGGAAAATTGATTAATTTGAATTGGTGGCTTTGCCTTAAAAAATTAATATTAATCTGTTAATCTTTAAAAAAGAAAATTACAGTTAAAGAAAAATGCTATAAAAGGGGAACAAAAAAAGAACCCGAAGGTTCTTTGTTTTTGCGTTATACCGCTCTGGTTACCTTATCGCTGCGCAGACAGCGGGTGCAGGCGTTTATGCGGCATGATCTGCCTTCGACAACTGCTTTGACCCTCTGTATGTTTGGTTTCCATGTTCTGTTTGAACGTCTGTGTGAATGAGAAACCTTAATTCCGAAAGATACACCTTTTCCGCAGATATCACATTTTGCCATATTCTGCACCTCCTTTTAATTAAAAGTCACAATTAGTATAATAGCAGATAATGAGAGTAAAATCAAGAGGTAAATCAAAAGTTTTTTTAGGTTGTAATTTTTCTTCAAAAAGTATATAATATTCTATCATAAGGAGTTGGAAGAATGAACGAAATTCAGATGTTTATAATTAGGGCGGTAGCGCTATTCACAGCACTGCCTTTTCATGAGTTTGCACATGCTTATGTAGCAACAAAACTTGGAGATAACACAGCGAGATACAACGGCAGATTAACACTAAACCCACTTGCGCACCTTGACCCAATTGGATCTATAATGATTCTATTCGTAGGGTTTGGGTTTGCAAAGCCAGTACCTGTAAACCCGATGGCATTTAAAAACAGAAGAAGAGATATGGCGATAGTTGCAGCAGCAGGTCCTATTTCAAATATTCTGCTCGCGACAATAGTTATGGCTGCTATGAAAATTTTCGGCAGCGTGCTCTCTGTTGCAGCTATTGGTGAAATGTATATCTTCTTAATACTATTTTTACAGTATTCAATCTTAATCAATCTTTCCCTTGCGGTATTTAACTTAATTCCGTTCCCTCCACTTGACGGTTCAAAGATTCTCGATATGTTTGTGCCTGGAGTTTGGAATAAACTTCTATATCAATATGGTCAGTATGTTCAAATAATATTTTTAGTTATCGTTGTATCGGGGTTGCTCAGCCGACCGATAAGTTTTGTAACGGGTATTTTATATACACTGATAGATAATATCACCTTCTTTTTAGGATAGGAGAATTTTTTGCAACAGTTAACATTCACAACAGAAGTTTTTGAGGGTCCACTCGACCTTCTGCTTCATCTTATTTCAAAACATAAACTAAATATAGCTGATATCGAGATTAGCATTTTGCTCTCGCAGTATCTCTCGTATATGGACGAGATGAAGATGCAAAACTTAGATGTTTCAAGCTCTTTTATCGAGATGGCGGCAAGACTTGTCCATATAAAGACAGTTTCGCTACTCCCATCAAAAGAAGAGGCGGAGGACTTAAAACGTGAGCTATCGGGTGAGCTTATTGAGTATCACCTTTGCCAGATAGCGGCGGCAAATCTAAAAGCCGAATATAAAGGGCACAACCGTTTCACAAGGGAACCGCTCCCGCTTGAAATCGATATGACTTATACAAGACATCATCAAAAGCAAAGTCTTTTTGATATTATAAGCATGATGCAGACGAAAATTAAAACAAAAGCGCCACCTACAAAAGAGGAGTTCTCGGAGATAGTTGAGAGGCGGATGGTTTCTGTTTCGAGTAAAATTGCATCAATTATAGGTTATCTCAAAAAGTGGGGGAGCGAAACATTTAAAAAGCTCTTCACAAAATGCACCGATAAGCCAGAACTTGTTGCAACTTTTTTGGCAGTTTTAGAGCTTGTTAAAAACGGACAAGCAACGGTTGATGACGAGCAGAAGATTTCATTTATAAAGGATAGTGCAGATGGAAATTAACAAGCTAAAGGGAAACTTAGAGGCTCTGCTTTTTGCCTGTGGAGAGCCTGTCGAGATAGATAGACTTGCAAAGGTTATGGAGCTTGATAAGGCAACACTAATAAAGGTTGCAAATAGCCTTGCTGATGATTTAAAAGATGAAAACAGGGGAATACTCCTAACAGAGCTCGATGGTCGATATGAACTCTCAACAAAAGAGCAGTATCAGGCGGGTATTCGTGAGCTACTCATGATTAAAAGAGATACTCCTCTCTCGCAAGCGGCATTTGAGGTGCTGGCTATTATTGCATATAACCAGCCAGTTACGAGAGGATTTGTTTCGGGTGTTCGTGGGGTTGATAGCGACGGCAGTGTTGCGAATTTAGTTGAAAAAGGGTTAATTGAGGAGGCTGGTAGACTCGAGCTCCCAGGGCGCCCGATTGCATACAGGACAACTGATTTGTTTATGCGGTGCTTTAATATATCAAACTTATCAGAATTACCACCACTTCCAAAAGCGCATGATGATGAAAATCAGTTTGAACAGATTGAGATGTTGGATGAAGAGATAAAGGATATGTAGTTATGGAGATTTTAGTTATAATTTTGTTTCTACTTATAGCTTTGCTTTTACTAAAGTTTTCTGTTATAATAAAAGCTGATAACAAAGATATAGCTATCTACCTATCGGTTCTCTTTTTGCGTTTTTCGCTTTATCCAGAGAAAAGAAAAAAAGAAAAACCAAAATCGGACAAGCAGGTCAAAGCAAAGAAAGATAACGTAGCAGAAGAGAGTAAAGAGAAAAAAAAGAAAAAACTCTCATTTTCAGATTTTAAAAAGATACTTAACATTGCAGTCAATCTATTGAAAAAGGTAGTTCCTGCTTTTTTTAAGGCTATAAAAATAGATAGATGCAAGATAAAAGCTGTTGTTGGCGGTAGCGACGCCGCAGATACAGCAATAAAATTTGGACAGTTAAATGCTTTAGTATCATCACTTTATGCTTTGCTATTAAATGCGAATTTGTCAAAAAATATAGACATATCGATAAACTGCGATTTTTTGTATTCAAAGAGCAGTTATTATGCGGATATAAAATTATCAATCAGGGTTTGGCGAGCGGTAGCGGTCGCTTTAAAAGCGGGGTTAGCACTACTGCCTATGTTAAATAAAAAGGAGAATGTTTATGACTGACCATCCAATAAAGGGAATGCTTGAAACTGCTATGCAGAAGATAAAGGATATGATGGACGTCAACACTGTTATAGGAACGCCTATGGAGGTTGGTGACGGTGTTGTTATTATACCTGTATCAAAAATATCGCTTGGATTTGCTTCCGGCGGCAGTAACTTCCCATCAAAACAGCCAAAGGATATGTTTGGCGGCGGAAGCGGTGGCGGTGTTTCGGTTGTGCCTGTTGGGTTTTTAGTTGTGAGAAATGGCGATGTTAAGCTTTTGCAACTATATGATAACGCATCAACAGCCGATAAGATAGTCGGTGCGGCTCCTGATTTTATCGATAAAATTTCTAAAGCGTTTAAAAAGGATAAAAAAGATAATAACGAATCAGAATAGTAGTAATAAATTATACGACATAATATTCATATCTGAAGTTAATTTGTTTTATATTATTTAATAAAACAAAAAGTAGATTAATTAAAACCATCTGCATATAAATTTATAGGTAGGTGGTTTTTATATGTGTAAAAAAATTATTATTGCATTGCTTTTCTCTCTAACTTTTACAACGGCAGTTTTAGCGGTGGCGGACGGTGCTGTTCTCTATGAGAGCAGTCGTGGACTTGTGCTTTATGAAACCGATATGAACGAGCAACTTCCAATCGCAAGCATCACAAAGATTATGACAGCGATACTCACTATCGAAAGCGGTGGACTCAGCGAAGAGTTTGTTGTGAGTGATGATGCTGTGGGTATCGAGGGGAGTAGTATAGGGCTTCGCTCGGGCGATGTTGTGAGCAAAGAGCTCCTAATTTATGGCATGATGCTTGAGAGCGGAAACGATGCGGCAAATGCGGCGGCAATTGAGGTGGGAGGAAGTGTATCGGAATTTGTTTTGCTTATGAACGAAAAAGCAAAAGAGATTGGAATGTTAAACACTTCGTTTGAAACTCCATCAGGCCTTGATGGCGAAAATCATTATAGCACCGCATATGATATGGCACTGCTTACGGCTTATGCCCTTCAAAATGAGTATTTTGCAAATGTCGTCAGCACAAGGAGCTATAAAGCGCAGTTTACTAATCCAGAGCGCTCGATAACATTTTACAACTCAAATCGTCTGCTCCAAAGTTTCGAGGGGACAATAGGGGTTAAAACGGGGTTTACAAAGAAGGCGGGGAGAACACTTGTTTCAGCGGTAGTGCGTGACGGTGTTACCCTTATATGCGTAACTCTTGACTGTGGAGATGATTGGGATACCCACAAAAGTTTATATAATCAGTATTTTGATACTCTTTCATCTGTTAACTTCACACCTGATGGTGAGCTTGCACTGCCTGTGATTTCCGGGGAAATAGACGAAGTGCCACTTGAATTGAGTGGGAATCTGAAGGCGGTTATGCAAAATAATAGTTATGAAGAAGTAGAGATTGAATATCATATGCCGAGGTTTTTATATGCACCAATTGAAAAAGATGAAACTGTAGGCTATGCAAATATAGTAATAGATGGTAAAATAGTAAATACAGTTGAAATAGTTTCAACAGTTGATATTTTAATAGATGAGGACAGTGAAAATGGCAAGAGACAATCTGATGAGGGTACAAAAAATTCTGGCGGTCTGTGGGGTTGGCTCACGCAGATACTGCGATAAACTAGTAGAAGAGGGTAGAGTTACCGCAAATGGGCGTCCTGTTGTGACAGGGCAGAGCTTCGATATTCGCAAAACAATTATTGCGGTTGATAAAGTTATAGTCAACGACGGAGATACAAGACAGTTAAAGAGATATATTATGCTATATAAGCCGCGTGGATACGTGACAACTATGAATGATGAGCAAGATAGAAAGTGTGTTGCTGATTTGGTGAAAGAGCTACCAGAGAGGGTTTATCCGGTCGGGCGACTTGATAAAAACTCCGAGGGTCTTCTTATTATGACAAACGACGGCGCCCTTGCAAATCAAATTATGCATCCGAGCACCCATGTACCAAAGAAATACAGGGTTACGGTTTCCTCAGGGCTCAATGACGCACAGCTATCCTCCCTTGCAGAGGGAATCGAGATAGACAGCGGTAAAACAGCGCCTGCGCTCGTTAAAGTGCTTGAGAATACTAAAACACGCTCAGTTATGGAGATAACCCTATTTGAGGGAAAAAATAGACAGATTCGTAAGATGTGCGAGTCACTCGGGCTCACAGTAGCGAGGCTTAAAAGAACGGCTGTTGGAAACGTTAAGCTCGGTATGCTAAAGCCGGGGCAGTTTCGTGAGCTAACTTTAAATGAGGTAAAGATGCTCACAAAAACCTCAGCTGAAAAGAGGGTTCGTAAAGACTCGGAAGAAGCTCCTAAAAGAACAGGCAAAAACAGGAGGGACAACCCTAATAGAAACGAGCGAAAAGGGAGTGCGAGGAGGAGCAAAAAGCAATGACCGACTTAGTTGTTTTAGAGCGAGATGGTAGATATACCGTTAAAGCGGTTGAGGATGGGGCGGATATTGCAGTTTGCAACTTTCACTATGACGATTTTTTAATTTCGATAGACTTAGTTGAGGGAAGAGATTTGCCTCTTGCGGATGGCGTTATGAGGATGGCGTTTGCTCATGGCTTGAATAGAAACTGCGTTTATGCTATTTTTTCAAATGATATAAGCGAAAAAATGGCGGGAGATTTGAAAGTTTTACGAGATGAGCAGATATTTTTGCCAAAATGGCTAGCTGAAAATACAAAATGTAGGCATATGGAACAAAAATAATTTAATATTATTGCATTTTTTACTATTGAAACGGAGCGTTATTTGCGGTATACTATATCTTGGTGAAAATTGTTTTATTATTTGATGCGAAATCATGTATTTGGTTTCGCATAATCTTAGGAGGAACAGAAATGGCAAAAGTTAAAATTACAGAAACAGTGTTGCGTGACTCGCATCAATCACTACTCGCAACAAGAATGACCTTCAGTGAGATGGAGCCTATCCTTGCAGATATGGACAAGGTTGGTTATTTTTCAGCTGAGGTTTGGGGCGGAGCTACTTTCGATGCTTGTTTAAGATTCTTAAATGAGGATCCATGGGAGAGACTTCGTAAAATCCGTGCAGCAATGCCAAACACAAAACTTCAGATGCTTTACAGAGGACAGAACATGCTTGGCTACCGTCCTTATGCTGATGACGCTGTTGAGTATTTTGTGCGCAAAGCAGTTGAAAACGGAATGGACATCATCAGAATTTTTGATGCGCTAAACGACATCAGAAACCTACAGGCATCAATCAAAGCTTGTAAAAAAGAAGGCGCTCACATGCAGGCGGCTCTTTCATACACAACAAGCCCAGTTCACGATATCCCTTATTTCGTAAACTATGCAAAACAGCTTGAGAGCGAAGGTGCTGACTCTATCTGTATTAAAGATATGGCTGGACTTATAACTCCAACTATCGCTTTTGACCTTGTAACAGAGCTTAAGAAAGCTGTTAAGATTCCAATAGATCTTCACACACATTACACATCAGGTCTTGCATCGATGGCTCTTCTTAAGGGTATTGAAGCTGGATGTGATATTATCGATACCGCTGTTTCTCCTCTTGCACTTGGAACTTCACATGCTCCAACTGAGTCGATGGTTGCGGCACTTGCTGGCACTGAGTACGACACAGGAATTGACCTTAAGAGCCTACAGAGCGTTCGTGCGCATTTTGCGGCACTACGCGATAAATATGTAAAAGCAGGTCTAATCGACCACAAAATGCTTGGTGTTGATGCTAATACTCTTATCTACCAAGTTCCAGGCGGAATGCTTTCAAACCTTGTTTCTCAGCTAAAACAGGCTGGTAAGGAAGATCTTCTCGAAGATGTTCTAAACGAGATTCCAAGAGTTCGTAAAGACAGTGGATACCCACCACTTGTTACACCTACATCACAGATTGTCGGAACACAGGCTGTGTTTAACATTCTAAACGGTGAGAGATATAAAACAGTTACCAAAGAGTTTAGAGCTATGGTAAAAGGTGAATACGGCAAAACTCCAGTTGAGATAAGCGAAGAGTTTAGAAAACAAATTATAGGCGATGAAGAGCCAATAACATGCAGATTCGCAGACCTTCTAAAACCTGAGCTAGAAAAGCTTCGTGAAGAAGCGAAACCTTGGGCTAAGAGTGAAGAAGATGTTCTTTCATACGCTATGTTCCAACAGGTTGCTGTTAAATTCTTTGAGAACAGAGAAAAAGGCGTTAAACCTCTTGAAACTGCAGCAGTAATCAAAGAGACAGCACCAGCTCCAGCGGCTGCTCCAAAAGCGGCATCAGCAGGTCCTGTAAGACTTTCAGTTACTGTTGACGGCACAGCTTACGATGTAGTTGTAGGCGAGCCAGGCGCTGCAACAGCAGCTCCAGCGGCTGCACCAGTTGCTGCAACTCCAGCTCCAGCGGCGGCACCAGCTGCTGCTCCAAGTGGCACTCCTGTAACTTCTCCAATGCCTGGAACTATTATCGATGTTAAGGTAAAAGTTGGCGATGTAGTTAAAAAAGGTGATGCGCTTGTAGTTCTTGAAGCTATGAAAATGGAAAATGACGTTGTGGCACCAGTTGATGGTACTGTTTCAGCTGTTCTTGTTAAATCAGGTGACGCTGTTAACTCAAACGATCTTCTTGTTTCTATCTAAGTAATAACAATTTTCAAGAGCGATGGTTTCATCGCTCTTTTTTTGTGCAAAAAACTCCTGCAATCTATCTATTTATTTGCTTTTTTTCCATAAAAATGGTAAAATAGTATGGATAATAAATTGAAGAGTTGTGATTTTAATGTTAAAGAGTATGACGGGGTTTGGAAGAGCCTCGAAGATTGTCGATGGTAGGGAAGTTACCGTTGAAATCAAAAGCGTCAACCATCGATATTTTGAGTTTTACGCTAAAGTTCCAAGGGTATATGGCTTTTTAGATGATAAGATGAAAAGCTTTATTTCGGAGTATGTGAAGCGTGGTAAAGTTGAGCTTTACATATCAGTTGTAAATACTCTGCGCGGTGATAGTGATGTTGCAGTAAATCTTCCGCTTGCGAAAAAGTATAAAGATGCACTTGATAAGCTCTCCACTGAGCTCTCAATAGAAAACGATATGACCATCTCTATGCTAAGTCGTTTTTCAGATATATTTGTAATAACGAAATCTGAAGATGATGAAGATGAGATTTTATCCGCTGTGAAAACGGTCGCCGCAGAAGCAGTTGTGAAGTATAACGAGATGCGCAGCAGAGAGGGAGAAAAACTTTTTGATGATCTGCTACTAAGAATAGAAAACATTGAAAAGTGCTTAGCTGAGATAGAAAAAATTGCTCCACAGCGTATTCAAAACTACCGCACGAAACTTTATGATAAGATTCGTGAAGTAGTTGCTGACTGTGATATTGATGAAAACAGAGTTTTAACAGAAGTGGCGCTTTTATCTGAAAAAATTGCGGTGGACGAGGAAACCGTAAGGCTTGCAAGCCATATTGAGCAGTTTAAAGCGTTTATAAATTCAGATGAGCCGATTGGCAGAAAGATGGACTTTCTGGTGCAAGAGCTTAACCGTGAGGCAAATACCATTGGTAGCAAGGCAAATGATATCAACATATCAACTCAAGTTGTTGAGATTAAAAGTGATATAGAAAAGATACGTGAGCAGATACAAAATATCGAGTAATTAAGGAGTTTTATGAAGTTAATAAATATAGGGTTTGGCAATATGGTTTCATCGCTTCGGCTTGTTTCGATAGTGAGTCCAGAGTCAGCACCAGTAAAGAGGATTATTACCGAGGCAAGGGGCAAAGGTATGCTTGTTGATGCAACGCAAGGGAGAAGAACGAGAGCAGTTATAATTATGGACAGTGATCATGTTGTTCTATCTGCTGTTCAACCAGAAACCATTGCAGGTAGAATGACATCAGAAGAAACGGAGGAAGAGCAATAATGAAAGAAAAAGGGTTGCTTATTGTTTTCTCAGGGCCGTCAGGTAGCGGCAAGGGTACTGTGCTTGAATATTTTCTCTCGATGCGCCACGATACTGACTATTCTGTTTCAGCGACGACGAGAGATAAAAGACCAGGTGAAATCGACGGTGAAAACTACCATTTCGTCAGCAAAAAAGAATTTAAAAAGATGCTTAGTAATAATGAAATTTTAGAACACACCGAATACTGCGGTAACTTCTATGGTACTCCGCGTGCGAAAGTGCAGGAGAGTATCGATAGTGGTCGAAATATTATACTTGAGATTGAAACTGAGGGAGCGCTAAATATTAAAGAGCTGTTTCCACAGGCTGTAATGATTTTTGTTTCAGCACCTTCAATGCGTGAGCTTCGCAAGCGTCTTGAGGGGCGAGGGACAGAGGATAAAGAAACAATCGAGCGCAGACTAAAACGAGCAAAAGAAGAGATGAAACTTATAAATAAATACGACTATCTTGTAACAAATGACAAGGTTGAGCGGTCGGCGATAAAAGTTAACGCTATTATTGAAGCTGAGAGAATAAGTATTAAAAGAATAATGGGAGGTAAGTAGAATGTTGAGATTAAAAGTAGCGAAACTTATGGAGGATACTGATAGTCAATATACCCTTGTGGTGGCTGTCGCAAAAAGAGCAAGACAAATAGCCGAGAAGAATGAAGAGTCGGGGAACAAGACATCAGAAAAGGCAGTTAGAACAGCAATTAACGACTTTTATGAGGGAAAAGTCAGACTTGTAAAATAGTATTTGAAAGGTGGATTTATCATGGACATAATTTATGCTAAAGTTTATGTCGATAAAACTGCCTTTAGTTTTGACAGGGATTTTTTGTATACTGTTCCTGATGAGATGAAAGATATTATAAAAGTTGGGATGCGGGTAGCGGTTTTTTTTGGCAGAGGAAACGATATAAGGCAGGCGGTTGTTTGTGAGCTTCTTTATGAAAAAAACACAGACAAAGCGCTAAAGCCAATATATAAAATCCTCGATAATTCGCCAATTATCACCGAGTCTGATTCAGAACTTATAAACTACTTATGTAAAACCACCTTTTGCAGTTATTACGATGCAGTTAAAACAGTTTTACCGCCTGGTATGGGATTTGTTTTTAAGGGGAAGTTTAAGGTTATCGGAGAGATTTCAGATGATATATCATCGCTTTTTATAAACGGTGAGCTATCTTATGAAACTTTTATGAAGCTATCTCCCCAGTTATCTGAAAAAGTTGAATGCTATATAGCAAGCGGTGAAATAATAAAAGAGTTTAACGCAAAACAGCGCGTTATAAAAGATACTGATACTGTATATGCGGCTGTGCCCGGTGCAGTTTCGACAAAAAAACTCTCAGCGAAAGCGCAAGAGGTTTTAAATTTTTTGAGAGGTCGGCGTGAGTCGGCGGCGAAAGAGATTGTTTATAACACAAACTGCTCGCCATCTGTTATTAAAACACTTGTTAAAAATGGTCTTGTTGAGAGGCTCGAGATAGATAGTTATCGCGATAACAACGAGAGCGACGATTACAGCGAGGTTGTTTTATCAGATGAACAGCAAGAAGTGTCAAATAAGTTATTATCACTATTATACCAAGATAAACCACAGTCTGCGCTGCTTTTTGGAGTTACCGGAAGTGGTAAGACAAATGTATATATAAAAATAATTGAAGATGCAATTAAAAACGGCAAAAAGACAATAGTATTAGTGCCTGAAATATCTCTAACCCCACAGGCACAGGCTATTTTCAAAAGTCACTTTAAAGGACTTGTTGCAGTTATTCACAGCAGATTATCAGACGGTGAGCGACTAAATCAATATCGACTTATAAAAGAGAATAAAGTATCAGTCGTTGTGGGAACTCGAAGTGCAGTTTTTGCGCCATTTGAAAAAGTAGATTTAATTGTCGTTGATGAAGAGCACGAAACAAGTTATCACAGTGGAAGTTCACCGAGATACCATGCTCGGGATATTGCGAGGTTTCGGATAGGTAAGAGTGGGGGACTTCTGCTGCTCTGTTCTGCAACGCCCGATATAACAAGCTACTACCATGCGAAATCAGGCAGAACTCATCTGCTAACCCTCAAAAAAAGATATAACGAAATGAATTTGCCATCTGTCACGATTGTTGATATGAGGGATAAAGAGAGCGAGGGTGTTTACGAAGTTGGGAGTACTCTGCAAGAGAAGATAAAACAAACAAAGGCGAATGGAAACCAGAGCATGATACTGCTAAACCGCAGAGGATACCACACTGGTACAGTGTGTGCCGATTGCAACTCACCGTTTGTTTGTCCATCTTGTTCAGTTTCATTGACCTACCATTCGGTAAACAACAGTCACATCTGCCACTACTGCGGTCATACTAAAACTAAAATTGAGCATTGTCCTTCTTGTGGTAGCAATAAAATTCTGAGAAAAGGACTTGGCACACAGAAACTTGAGGATTTTTTAAGTCATAATCTATCAGATTATAAGATACTGAGAATGGATGCAGACACTACAATAACAAAGTCGTCGTATAAAGAGTTTATTGAAAACTTTAAAAACGGGGACTACGATATATTAATTGGAACGCAGATGATTGCAAAGGGGCATGACTTTACAGGCGTTTCGCTCGTTGGAGTTGTCAGTGCTGATAGCTTTTTGTACCAGACTGACTATAGGGCGGCTGAAAAGGCGTTTTCTATGCTGACACAGGTTGTTGGTAGGAGCGGTCGAGGAGATAGCGCAGGGTCTGCTATTATTCAAACATTTGACCCTGAAAACGAGATACTGCGCTTAGCGGCGGCACAGGACTATGAAAAGTTTTATGAAAGCGAGATAAAACTTCGCAAGGCTTTGGTTTTGCCACCTTTTTGTAACTTTTGTCTATTATCATTTGTAGGAGCGGACGAGAAGCTAACGAAGCAAAGAGCGGAGCAGTTTTGTGAAGTATTAAAAGAAAATATAAATGGATATGATAATATTCCACTTCGAGTTATAGGACCTGCACCTGCAAGCATATATAAACTACATGATAAATACCGCTATAAGATTTTAATCAAATGCAAAAACAACAGTGATTTCAAAAAATTCTTAAGGGAAACGCTTAAAATTTACTACGATAAGTACAGTTCAGGTAGTGTTAATGTGGCAGTGGACTTAAATAATACAGTTGAGATTTAAAGGAGATATTATGGCAATAAGAAATATAATTGATGAGAGTGACGAGCGACTTTTTAAAAAAAGCCGCCCAGTTACAGCTTTCGATGATAGACTGCACACTCTGCTTGACGATATGGCAGATACCATGTATGAGTCAAACGGTGTGGGTATTGCGGCAGTTCAAGTAGGTGTTTTAAAGAGGGCTGTTCTCGTCGATGTTGAGTACGATGAAGATAGCCTTATTGAGTTTATAAACCCAGTTATTGTTGAGCATAGCGGTGAGCAAGAAGGCAGAGAGGGTTGTTTGTCTTTCCCGAATTTATTCGGCGATGTTAAACGTCCAAATAAAGTTAAAGTAAAGGCGCAAGATAGATACGGTGAGCCGTTTGAAATAGAGGCAGAGGAGTTTTTTGCAAGGGCGATTTGTCATGAGCTTGACCATATAGATGGTCATGTCTTCACAGAGCTTGCGCAAAACCTAATGAGCGGCGAAGATATTGAAAGACTTGAAGCGCTCGAAGCTGAGAAGGAGAAAAACGAGGGATGAGAATAGTCTTTATGGGTACACCGCAGTTTGCGGCAGAGTGTCTGCAGAGTTTAGTTGATGCTGGTGAAGAGGTTTTAGCGGTTTTTACAAAACCAGATACTCCTGTCGGCAGAAAACGTGTGATAACTCCACCACAGACTAAAATTGTGGCGATAGAAAACGGGTTAGAAGTTTACCAACCTGAAAATATAAGGACTGAAGAGGTTGAAAAGATATTAAAAGATATTGCGCCAGACCTTATTGTGGTTGTTGCTTATGGTAAAATCCTACCGCAGAATATACTCGATATCCCGAAGTATGGTTGCGTTAATGTGCATGCATCGCTACTCCCGAAATACAGAGGAGCGGCACCTATCCAGTGGGCTATTATAAACGGTGAGAGGATATCTGGTGTTACTACGATGTATATGTCGGCGGGGCTTGATGAAGGGGATATCATAAAAAAATATGAATGCGATATTTCTGATGAAATAAACTCAAGTGAATTATTTTTAGAGCTTGCAGATGTTGGGGCAGAGGCGATAGTTGATACTGTAAAGCTGATAAAAGAGGGCACCGCAGAGCGGGTACCACAAAATCACAGTGAAGCAAGCTTTGCACCAATTATAAAAAAAGAAGATGCAGAGATTGATTTTAACAAGAGCGCAACTGAGGTGCATAATCTTATACGAGGGATGAACCCATGGCCGGTTGCTTTTACGTCAAATAACGTCGGCGAAAAGATAAAAGTTTATAAAAGCGCGGTTTGTGAAATATCAGGAGCCATCGGTGAGATAATAGATAATGATAAATATATTGTAG
>CAYJJJ010000011.1:25904-32410 GCA_964370465.1 uncultured Oscillospiraceae bacterium | reverse complement strand
TGTTTTTGATGTGAGCGGTATAAGAGATAGAGATATTGATATTTCTGATATCGATTTAGAAAAGGTGCAAAAGGATAGCTTTGTAGCGCTTTACTCAGGCTTTATCGAAGAGATTGACTACAGCGAGCCTCGATATTTCAAAGAGCATCCACAGCTCTCAAACGAGCTTATTGATGCGCTAATCGATAAAGGTGCATCGATTATCGGTATTGATTTCGCAGGAGTGCGCAGAGGGGCAGAGCATCCACCAAAAGATAAATACTGTGCTGATAGGGGAGTTTATATCGTTGAAAACCTCTGCAACTTAAAGGCGGTTTTAGAGAAGAACAAGCCGTTTATAGTCGCTACATACCCTATGAATTTCGTTGGATTTACCGGTGTGCCATGTAGGGTTGTTGCAAAGGTAGAGGATTAGTTGCAAAAGTTTGTGTGGGTAGCACCGCCGCCAAAAGTCGAGCTTTGCTCGACTTTTTTCTTTTTCAGAGAAAAAGAAAATCCGCCGCCTATGGCGGCGGATTGGCGGCGGCGTACCAGAGCCCAGAGCCCAGAACACAGAGCCCAGACACCAGAGCACAGAGCCCAGACACCAGAGCACAGAGCACAGACACCAGAGCACAGAACCCAGAAAGTAGGAACAGGGCTTACCCCTGTCCGCCAGAAACCAGAGCTCAGAAAAACTCAGCGGCTAATATCAGCGCTCCGATAAATACTGTTCTCCACCTCGCCCTCGGCTATCTCAATTAGCGTTGAAACAGTCACAAACTCAAACCCCTTAGCTTTTAGAAGCGGTAAAAACTGCTCAAGCGCATCAGCGGTGCTCTCAAATCTGTCGTGCATAACTATTATATCGCCGCTTTTTGCATTCTCCAAAATATGCTCTGTTATATATCCTGCATCTCTGTTGTTCCAGTCCTCGGGGTCTAAATTCCAAAGGATAAAGGGCCTATCATAATCGGTGGGCAGACTGTCGCTATAAGTGCCAAAAGGCGGTCTTACAAGAGTGGGCAACTCACCTGTAATCTCCAAAATCTTGTTATCGGTTAAACTGAGCTGTTCTTTTCCTGTTTCGATATCGATTTTATTAAAGCTCTGATGATTTTCGGTGTGGTTGCCTATTTCATGTCCCTCTTCATAAACTCTCAAAACAACATCCTGCGTATCTTCGCTTATCTCGAGTCCGAGCATGAAAAATGTTGCCTTTGCATCGTTTTCCAAAAGGATATCGAGAATACGAGGGGTGTAGGTGGAGTTTGGACCATCATCAAAGGTGAGCGCTATATATTTTATCTCGGCTGTTGGATAGCGAAGCTGTACCTCACCTGAAATATTCGGAGGTGGGATAAATGTTTGGATTTCTGCACTGCACCCAGTTAGCAATAGAACAAGAGTTAAAATAACAATAATTTTTTTCATATACACCACTTTTTTAAAGATTTCATATTATGAGATAACAACTGTCGATTTAAAAAAACGCAGTTAAAAACGAATAGGAGTGGTAGCATGAGCGTTTTATATATATCCCTTGCGGCGGTATTTATTCTGGGGATTATCTATCTTGTCGCCGCTCTCACTGAACGAGAGCAGAACTACAAAACGGTAACGATAGTGAAGTTTGATACTGGCGCAGATGGAATAGACATAGCGGTCGAGGATTTGAAACGGGAAATTTACGAAGGGCGTTGCTATAAGAAAAATCATCTGATTGTGATATCTGATAACATAGCTGACAACGAACTTTTGGAGCTTAAAGAGTATGAGGATAGCGAGAGAATATTTATAACATCTGAAATATCTGGATACAATATAGCCGCAGAACTGTTAAAAAAGAGTTAAACAGTTGCAAATTATAAGTTTTTTATTTAAAATAGATGTAGATATTAAAGATTATTAAAAAGGGATAGAAATTATGCAACAAAAGGTGGTCATAACAGGGGTTGTCGAAGAGGTTAAGTTTCAAAATAGGGACAGCGGATTCGGTGTCATTATAATCTCTACAGGCGACGAGCTACATACAGTTGTCGGCAACCTAAGCCTTGTATCGGAAGGCGAGAGGATAGAGGTTGTCGGCGATTTTGTCGTGCATCCATCTTTTGGGGTGCAACTTCGATGCGACAGCTACAAGACTACCATGCCAAAAAATGCAAACGATATCTATGCCTACCTTGCAAGTGGAGTTGTAAAAGGGATAGGTCCTGCAACTGCTATGCGAATTGTTGAGCGTTTTGGCGATGAGGCGCTCGATATAGCTATAAATGACCCTGAAAAGCTCTCAAAAGTTAAGGGGATAACTAAGGAAAAAGCCTATTTTATCTCAGATAGACTGCGTGAATGCACCGCCCTCCAACAACTGACAGGGGTTTTAACTGAAGTTGGAGTTGATGTTGATGTTGCAAAAAAGGTGTACGATTCGTTTGGCGATAGCGCACTCCCGATAATCGAGGAAAACCCGTTTGTCCTTTGCGCTTCGTATTTTGGGGTTGATTTTTATATAGCGGATGCTATGAGCAAAAACAGCGAAATAGACCCTCGTGATGAAACACGGTGCAAAGCGGGGCTTATCTATGTCCTTGAGCGCAACACCGATGCGGGGCACAGCTGTCTGCCGCGTGAAAAACTGCTCGATATGGCGGAGATGATGCTTGAGGTTTCAAAAGACTATCTACGAGAAACACTGGATAATTGCATAGAGGACGAGCTGCTCGCCCACATTAAAGGGGATAGAGATAGCTATATCTTTTTGCCTCATCTTTACAGAGCGCAAGAAACGATAGCCGCAAGACTTGCGATAATGAAAAACTATTTCCCAAACCCATTTTTAAACGAGAAGAAGAGGATAGACAAGCTTCAGAAAAAGCTTTCTATATCCTATCACCAAAAGCAGAGTGAAGCTATTTTGATGTCGCTTTGGGCGGGGATTATGATACTGACAGGGGGCCCCGGAACAGGCAAAACAACAACAGTTAACGGAATTATAAATATCCTTGAAGAAGAGGGTTACAAGGTGGCGCTCACAGCGCCGACTGGCAGAGCGGCGAAGCGGATGACAGAGCTTACAGGGAGAGAAGCGAAAACCATCCACAGGTTGCTTGAAGTTGATTTTTCAAATGGAAAGAGCTGTAAGTTTATTAAAAATGATAAGAACCCGATTAAGGCGGATGTTGTTATCGTCGATGAAATTTCAATGGTCGATACCGAGCTTTTTGAGTCGCTACTCATAGCTATGCCACTTTCGTGCCGGCTTATATTAGTGGGGGACACTGACCAGCTACCATCGGTAGGTACTGGAAATATTCTGCGCGACCTTATCCTTTGTGAAACTTTCCCATATATAAAACTCACCGAGATATTCCGCCAGAGTGCGCAGAGCCTTATCGTCACAAACGCCCACGCAATAATAAACGAGGAACAACTCGAGCTCGATAGAAAAGACTCGGACTTTTTCTTCTTGCAGGGCGGTGAGCAGAGTGAGCGACTTATCTGTGACCTCGTTTCTAAAAGGCTCCCAGATAGCTATAAATTCGACCCTTTTTATGATATTCAGGTGCTCTCACCTGTCAAAAAAGGAACTCTTGGCACTGAGAATTTAAACAGGGTGCTTCAAGGGACGCTAAATCCTGCAGAGGAGGGTAAGAGCGAATGCACCGTCAACGGTGTTTTATACCGTGAGGGTGATAAGGTTATGCAGATTAAGAACGACTATGAACTCGAGTATTCAAAGGGAACAGAAGAGGGAAAAGGGGTTTTCAATGGCGATATCGGTGTTATTAAGCTTATTCGCACCGAAACAAAGACGGCTATAGTTGATTTTGATGGTAGAGTTTATATCTATCCGTGGGATAAGCTCTCGCTGCTTGAGCTAGGTTACGCTATAACTGTTCATAAAAGTCAGGGGAGCGAGTTTTCAGCGGTGCTTTTAATCTCGCCCGTGGGCAATAGTCGGATGCAGTATAAAAACCTCTATTACACAGCTATAACAAGAGCTCGCAGGCTGCTTGTCTGCATTGGTAGTCGTGAGAATTTTATAAAGGCAGTTAAAAATGAGCGGGTTACGCTGAGATATACAATGCTTCGAGCGATGGTCGCAAGGGAGCTTTCAAATGAATAAGTTTATTAAGGCTATATATCCGAATTTGTGCATATTTTGCGGTGAGCGCTTAGAGGGGGATTTCTGCGCTCCTTGTGCAAAAAAACACAAAACAAATGCTGATAGCGAGGGTTTTTCAGTGGCGGCACTGCGGTACGAAGAAGAGGTTAAAAATGCCGTTTGGCGCTTTAAGTTCCGCTCAGACTTTTTTGCGGTGCGTCAACTATCAGAGTATATGAAAATAGCTGTTTTGGAGAAATTTTCTGATGTAGAGTTTGATTTTGCAACCTATGTTCCACAGACGAAGAAAAAGGAGCGGCGCCGAGGATATAACCACGGGAAACTGCTTGCAGAGGCGGTTGCAAAAAAACTTGGTATAAATTGCGAAACCGCTCTATTGAAGGTGCGTGAAACAAAAGACCAACATCAGCTCGATTTCAAAGCGAGGACTAGCAATCTCAGTGGTGCATTCAAAAATGTTTGTGAAACAAAAGGTAAGAAGATTCTATTAGTTGATGATGTAATCACATCTGGCAACACTATTTTAGAGTGCAAAAAGGTGCTCTGTGAAGAGGGAGAATGTGAAGTTTATGTCGTTGTGGCGGCAAAAGTTATGTAGGCAAAATATTAATTTCGATGAATTCTGATAAATATCATAGAAAATTATGGTATAATGTTATGCGGTTGCATATATTTAGTAAATTTAAATAAAAGTGAAATAAACGCATGGGGCGGATTTTGATATCCGCCCGTATAATTTGCGATATAAATAGAGGTGGAAAAATGGCAGGACACGATATAGGAATTGATCTCGGTACTTCGAGTGTAATTATATATAACGAAAAATTTGAAGAGATATTAAACGAACCGTCGGTGGTTGCGTTTAATAATAGGACAGGTGATATTTTAGCTGTCGGTGAGGAAGCGGCGCTTATGGTCGGCAAAACCCCAGCTTACATATCAGCGGTAATGCCGCTTGAGGACGGTGTTATTTCCGACTATGAAATAACAGAGCAGATGCTTCGGTATTTTGTAAACAAAGTTACAAAAGCGAGAATGGTAAAACCCCGAATTGCTATTTGCGTACCATCACTTATAACAGATGTTGAGGCTCGCAGTGTACTCGATTCAGCTCTCGCAATTGGTGCTCGAAAAGTTTATCTAATTGAAGAGCCTATTGCAGCGGCTATTGGTGCGGATATAGATATTACCCTACCGCATGGCAGAATGATTGTAGATATTGGTGCTGGGACTTGCGATGTAGCAGTTATTTCCCTTGGAAATATAGTCTATTCTCGCTCGGCAAAAGTTGCTGGAAATAAACTAAATAACGATATAGTGACAGCTGTTCGCAAAAACCACAGACTATTAATAGGTCCTCGTATGGCAGAGAAGATTAAAATAGCGATAGCTGATATAAATAATCCCGAAAGTGAGCTTGTTTTTGAGGCTAAAGGTCGGGATTTGCAAAGCGGTATACCGAGAAAACAGATGGTGAGTGCGGAATTGATAAACGAGGCAATTGAAGATAGCGTGCAGGAGATAATAAGAACAGTGCATGCGGTTGTTGAGAATATTTCGCCAGAGCTTTTATCAGATATCTACATTGACGGAATAATGCTAACAGGTGGTGGCGCCCTTCTGCGTGGGCTCGATAAAAGACTTGAGAGTGCGCTAAAGACTAAAGTTCGGATAGCGGACGACCCTCTAAAATGCGTAGCTATCGGGATGGCAAAGAGTTTTTATCTCATTGATAAGCTCGGTGATGGATTTCGACAGATGTCTATTATGGGGCGGAAGTAATTCTGCTTATTTTTGTTAAAAAGACTATTGATAAATAAGATTATTTTTGATATAATGTAAAATGTCAAAATTTGCGTGAGGAGATGGATAATGGAAGGTTTATCAACAATGGAACTGTCATTGCTTGTGATATTTTCGGGAATTACTATAGTTTTCGGAGTGCTCGTAGCGCTGACTTTCATCATAAGTCTATTTGGAAAGTTTATAAAACCAGACCCAGTAGCAGTGCCAAAAGCGGCAGCGCTAGCAGCGGCGACAGGCGGTGTTTCACCACAGGTGGTAGCGGCAATATCTGCGGCTGTTTCGGTGGTTTATGGCGACGATGCGAAAATATCGTCAGTTAAAAAGAGCGATGGGGGGAGTAAATAATGTTACAGAATTTTTTAGATACCCTTGTTAGCATTTTTGAAAACTCAGGATTTATGAATATGAGCTGGCAACAGGGCGTTATGATTATCGTTTCGTTTGTGTTAATCTACTTCGCCATTGCAAGAGAATACGAACCACTGCTTCTTCTGCCAATTGCGTTTGGTATGTTTTTAGCAAACATTCCGCTCTCGAATATGGGTGCCTATGATTCGGGACTTCTCAGTATTTTATATCAAGGTGTAGGCCTTGG
>CAYJJJ010000011.1:18169-25804 GCA_964370465.1 uncultured Oscillospiraceae bacterium | reverse complement strand
TTTTTTGTTTTAATTTATCCTGATTTGTGGTAAAATAGTAAGAGTGTATAAAATGAATGATGCGAGGTATTTGTGGATAATTTTACAAAGATAAAAAGAGAATATTTAGAGGGTCGGTATAACCATCTAAACGAAGAGCAGAGGAGAGCTGTGTTCGCAGTAACTGGCCCTGTTTTGATATTTGCAGGAGCTGGAAGTGGCAAAACCACCGTTCTATCAAATCGAATAGAATATATGGTGAAATACGGCAACAGCTACAACAGCGAGATAAAAGGGGATGAAGATAAGCTTCGAGAGTTTATCGATAGTGAGAATTTTGAAGAGGCGGACAGGCTTATCTCTGCAAATAAGATAAGACCCTATTCGATTTTAGCTATAACCTTTACAAATAAAGCGGCAAAAGAGCTTGCAGAGAGAATAGAGCGCAGAGTTGGGCCTATGGGTCGTGATGTACAAGCCTGTACTTTTCACAGTGCATGTCTGCGTATTCTGCGCCGAGAGATTGAGCTTCTAGGGTTTGGCAAAACTTTTACTATTTATGATACCGATGATAGTGTGCGAGTTATAAAAGCTATAATGGCAGATCTTCGGATTGACAATAAAATACATAATCCAAAAGCGATACTCGGCGCAATTAGTAAAGCGAAAGATGCGGAAATTTCTCCTGATAGCTTAGAGGCGGGTTATGATGCATTCAATCAGGTTGTGAAAAAAATATATCCGCTCTATCAAAAGAGATTATTTTCAGCAAACGCTGTTGACTTTGATGATATTCTGCGCCTTGTAGTCGAGCTTTTCCGCAAGTTCCCTGAGGTTTTGGAAAAGTACAGACAGTGGTACAGCTATATTTTGGTCGATGAGTATCAGGATACAAACCATCTGCAATATAGCTTTATATCGCTTCTTGCAGGCGGACATAAAAACCTATGTGTCGTCGGCGATGATGACCAGAGTATCTACCGTTTTCGTGGTGCGGATATTGAAAATATCTTAAACTTCGAGCGTGAATTCAAAGGTGCAAATGTTATAAAACTCGAGCAAAACTACCGCTCGGTTGAGAATATTTTAGAAGCTGCAAACGGAGTTATAAAAAACAACGAAGGCCGTGTTTCGAAGAAACTATGGAGTGATCTCGGTACCGGTGAAAAGGTGCTCGCTGTGACTATTGACGATGAGTTTGCAGAGGGGAACTACATAGCAGATACTATAGAAGAGGGAATTTCAAGCGGAAAATCATTTAACGATTTCACTATCCTATATCGAATGAACGCCCAGTCACAAGCGGTTGAGCGAACACTTTCAAGAAGGGCTATACCGTATAAAATAGTCGGTGGCGTCCGATTCTTTGAGAGAAAAGAAATTAAAGATATGATGGCGTATCTCTCAATTATTGATAACCATGCGGATAATCTAAGGCTTCGCAGAATAATAAATGAGCCAAAGCGTGGAATAGGTATAACTACTATCGAGCGTGCAGAGGAGATAGCTATAAACGAGGGTGTTTCTCTTCTAAGCGTTTTTAGAAATGCTGAAAACTACGAGGGAATTATAAGGGCACGTGAGAAACTGCAACAGTTTTGCGATATGCTTGATCTGCTAACAGAGCAAAAAGACAAAATACCACTCGATGAACTATTTGAGCTGCTACTGGAAAAGAGTGAGTATCTAAAACAGTTTGAAAACGGTGGAATCGAGGGGGAAACAAGGAGCGAGAACGTCCGAGAGCTTCTCTCGAACATTAAGGACTTTATAAAAAACCACCCAGAACCGACGCTTAGTAGCTATCTTGAAGAGATGGCGCTCTACACCGACCTTGATAACTACAACGAGAGCGAAGAGCGGGTAACGCTCATGACGATGCACGGCGCTAAGGGTCTTGAGTTTAACACGGTATTTATCTGCGGTATGGAGGATGGAATATTCCCAGGTACGCAGTCGCTTTTCTCACAAGAGGATATGGAGGAGGAGAGAAGACTTGCATATGTAGGCATTACACGTGCAAAGCGAGAACTCCACCTGCTATCGGCAAAACAGCGTATGATTTTTGGCCGAACACAGAGAAACAAACCATCGAGATTTATCGAAGAGATACCGCCACAGTGTATTCAGTTTGCAGATAAGAGCAGAGCGCCGATAGCGCCGAGCTTTAAGCGGACTGAAAAGGTTGTAAACCGAGGCTTTAGCGGAGCTCCGACAGTGCGACCTACGGCGTCGGCGGCACCAAGTGAGAGATACAGCGTCGGTGAAACTGTTTATTCAAAGGCGTTTGGGCAGGGTGTTGTAACCGAGAGCCGTGAGATGGGTGGAGATACTCTGCTAACAGTTAATTTTAAGAGTGGCGGAAGCAAAAAGCTTATGGCGAACTTTGCAAAACTAACTAAAAATCCTTAAAAAGTAACCATTGTAAATAATTTTCATAAAATAGGTATGAATACTATTTTAAAAGGAGGATTTGCAATGGCACAAAACAACAGTGATAAATATTTCGATTCGGATGTCTGTGTTGATGTCAGTCGAGTATTTGACAGCTGCAATGATAAGGACTGCTATGAGGATTTAAGGGTATACATACCCGGTTGTTATCAGGAGCATGTTTGCAATGCAAGTGCGGTGCGCGTTATTTCTGCAGAGGTTATCTATACAGCAGTAACAGTTGAGCCGCTCGGATACCACAAAGGTTTTTACACAGTTGACATGACATTTTATCTCGATGTGCTCTGCGAAGTGTGCAAACCGGGAAGCGACTACAAAAAGAGAGGGCACAACCACCGCTTTAACGGTGTGACGATGTTTTCGAAGAAAGTTGTGTTATATGGTGGAGATAGCCACTTTAAGAGCTTCACATCGTGTGACGACGACTGCCGAAAAAAGAGAAGATGCGACTGTGAGTACCCTAAAGCGACAGTTAAGGTTTCGCACCCTGTTGTGCTAAGCTACAAGCTTATTGAAAACGGACTTGGCGCCGCAGCAAGCCCTGGGGTTTTACCGCAACCAGTTTGTGATTACTTTGAAGATTTCTCACCCGCTTGCCCCTCAAAGATACTCTACTGCACAATAGGGGTCTTCACGATAACTCAGCTTACCCGTGATGTTACAATGATGATACCAGCTTCCTGCTACTTCCTACCATGCAAAGAGTGCATAGGCGAGCATCACCCAGAACACAAAGACCCCTGTGAAACATTTAGAAAAATCCCATTCCCAAAAGATGATTTTATCCCCGACGACGATTTCAAGGAACTCAAAGAAGTTGACGACTAAGTGAGATAAAACAAGGAGTGTTTAAATTGGCAGATATTAAAGTTTCAAAACCGCAGCTGATTTTTAATCGGCTGCGTAACCATGTCTGAAAAATAAAATGGGCAACTCTGGAGGAAATAATGCTAATAGTAATAGATGGGCTTGATGGGTGCGGAAAAGCAACCCAAACAGCGCTTTTAAAGGACAAGCTTCAAGAGAGCGGAAAATCGGTAACTACCGTTTCTTTTCCCGACTACGAGAGTGAATCGTCAGCACCGCTTCGGATGTATCTGCGTGGGGATTTCGGGAGCGATCCGAAAGCTGTAAACCCATATGCGGCAGGTGTGCTTTTTGCGATAGATAGGTATGCAAGCTATAACTTAAAGTGGAAAGAGTCTATGCAAAAAGGCGATATAATTCTATGTGATAGATACACTACCTCGAATATAATTCATCAGATGACAAAGCTTGAGCGAGAGCGATGGGATGAATATATAAAATGGAATACCGATTTTGAGTATAATCTGCTCGGTATCCCAACACCCGATATTGTTATTTATCTATCTATGGATATATCGGCAAGCCAGAAGCTTTTATCACGAAGATACGAGGGCGATGAGAGCAAAAAAGATATCCACGAGCGTGATTTAAACTACCTTGAGAGTTGCAGAGAGGCGGCGCAGTATGCAGGGGAGAAACTCGGCTGGCGGATGATTAAATGTAATAATGGCGAAGATATCCTCTCAATTGACGCTATTAAAGAGATGGTTTACAGCGAGGTATTAAAAGTACTGTGAGTATTGCAAAAGAGAAGAGAAACCTTCGAGAAGAGATTAAAACAAGCGTTGTATCAAATAGAGAGCAAAAGGATAGGATAATAAGTGAGCATTTAAAAGCTCTCTTAAAAGACTGTGAAACACTGCTCTCCTATAACCCGATAAAGGGCGAAGTTGATGTATCTAAGATAAATCTTGAATTTGCTCAAAAAAATAGCCTCTACCTACCGCGTGTGGAGGGCAAAGAGCTCGGGTTTTATAAAGCAGTGGATTTTAATAGATTTACTATTGGGTGTTTTGATATAAAAGAGCCAGAGCCGATAGAAAAACTCATAAAAACAGAAAATGCACTTTGCATAGTTCCGGCGCTTGCCTATTCAAAAAAGTTTGAGCGACTTGGGCGTGGCGGTGGATACTACGACAGATTTTTAAAGGACTATAAGGGGATAAAATTAGGCGTTTGTTACAGCGAATTTTTATTGCCAAAACTACCGACAGAGCATTTTGATATGTCGGTCGATATAATTGTTAGCGACTGCGGTGTTTTTAGAAAAGATAAAAGCGGACTCTCTCTCGAAAGCCCGCCTTTGGTACGTAGGTCTTAGTCGTTGTTGCAGCAGAAGACGTAAAGTAGGATTATTATGATTATCCACATACAAGAATTGTTGTTGTCAAATATATTTCCACACATTTAGGGTTCAACTCCTTTAATTGATTTGACTTATATTATGAAAAAAAAGAGAAATGTGTTACAGAAAAAATGGGCACCGCCCACTTTATAGGAGAGATAAATGAAAAAGAAAATTATTATAAGGGTTATACTTGTGATAGTAGCACTCGGTGTTTTGTCTGCGGGAGTTGTGGGCTATCTATATCTATCTGACCACGACGGGCACGGTGCTAAAAACCCTGTCACAGTCGAGATTGCACAGGGCAGCTCGGTAACTGCTATTGCAAGTGTACTCGCAGAGGCAGATGTTATAGATAATGCCCTCTTTTTCAGACTATATATAAGATACATCGCAGAGGACTATAACTTCCAGTATGGCAGTTTTGAGCTCTCAACGAATATGCCCTACCCAGATATTGTGAACACCTTATCGCAGATATCAGCGGTTGAGGAGACTGCGACAGTCACCTTCTCAGAGGGATTTACCATATTTAATATGGGTGCAGAGCTTGAAGAGCAAGGTGTTTGCAGTGCGACGGACTTTATAGAGGCTGCAAAGGATATAACCCAGTTTGCCGAGATGTTTCCTTTTGTAGCTGATATCAAACAAGACCCACTCCGCTATTCTATGCTTGAGGGATATGCATACCCCGATACCTATGCGTTTCATTATGATACAGCGCCAGAAGCGGTAATTGAAGTTTTGCTTACAAACTTTGAGGATAAAGTTTTATCACAAGGTGTGCAGGAAGCGGCAGAGAATGCAGGATATACCCTCGATGAGGTTATAATACTCGCTTCAATAGTTGAGCGAGAGGTTGCGGGAATTGAAGACCAGTATAAAAACGTGGGCTCTGTTTTTATGAACAGGCTAAATAACCCAAATGTCTTCCCACAGCTCCAAAGTGACCCTACCTATAGATATGTAAGGGACGAAATACCAGAGTATACAGGCGAAGAGGTGAGCGAGGCTATGTATGATGCGTATGATACCTATACCTGTATCGGTATACCAGTAGGGGCGGTGGCGTCCCCATCGTATGCGGCGATAGATGCCGTATTAAACCCAGCAGATACCCCATATTACTTCTTCGTAACAGATAAATACAAAGAGTTTTACTACGGTGAAACGGTAGCCGAGCACGATAAAAATGTCGGTATAGCCTTTTCGGTGGAATAGGAGCAGTTTTGAATAGTATAGAACTTTTAAGCCCAGCCGGTGATTACGAGAGATTTTGCGCCGCACTGCTCTATGGCGCGGATGCTATATATCTCGGAGCGTCCGACTTTACAATGAGAGCTCGAAGCAACAGCTTTGATGATGAAACGATAAAAAAAGCGGTAAGCGAAGCGCACCAAAAGGGCGTGCGAGTTTATCTCACTGTTAATACCACACCACTATCAGGTGATATAGACCTCTTGCCGCAGTTTATTGGCAGAATGGCGCAGTGTGGCGTCGATGCATTCATCGTCGCCGATATAGGTGTTATGGCTATCTGCAAAGAGGTGGCGCCGGATATTGAAATCCATATATCGACACAAGCTGGCGTCACAAATCACAGAACTGCAAATGAGCTCTATAAGATGGGCGCTAAAAGAGTTGTTCTAGCTCGTGAGCTCTCGCTTACTGATATAAGAAAAATTCGGGATAATATCCCAGATGATTTGGAAATTGAATGTTTTGTCCACGGGGCTATATGTATGTCTTTCTCAGGGAGATGCCTTATCTCAAACTATATGATAGGCAGAGATGCAAACGACGGCAAATGTGCGCAACCATGCAGATGGGGATATCATTTAGTTGAGGAGAAGCGTCCGAACGACTACTACCCGATTTTTGAGGACGAGGCTGGCAGTTATATTTTAAATGCAAAAGATTTATGCATGATAGAGCATCTTGACAAGATATATAAAGCGGGTGTAAACTCTTTTAAGATAGAGGGTAGGGCAAAGAGTACCTACTATACTGCGGTCGTTACAAACGCATATAAACAGGCAATAGAACTGCTAAAGCAAAACCCAGATAGCTATAATCTGCCGCAGTTTTTAGTAGATGAGGTGCGCAAGGTAAGCCACCGCAGATATGATACCGGTTTTTATTTTGGCAAACCTATCGATGGTCAGTATTACGAGAGCGGTGGCTATTTTAGGGACTATGATGTTGTGGCTATTGTTCAAAAGTATGAGAACGGCAGAGTCTATGCGGGACAGCGAAACAAATTCTCAGTTGGCGAAGAGCTTGAAGTTGTTATGCCTGGCGGTGAGCCGCAAGCTATATACCCGAAGATATTTTTCGATGAGTCGGGTGCAGAGGTTTCGGTTTTACCACACGCTATGCAAAATTTCTCGTTTGATAGCGATATAGAATTGCCAGCGGGTGCTATGATAAGGGCGCCTTCTAAAAAATAAAGATAAGAAATCATAAATCGGAGTTTTTATGTTTAAGAAAATAGATGAAAAATATAGCAGAATTTTGCTAAATTCAAGACTAAAATTCATAGCTCTGATACCGCTCGTGGTATTAGTTGTTTTACAGATGGTGGTATGTCACCTAAATGCGACGGATATATTGTCATTCTTTTCAGTTTTGTTTTTTAATGTTATAATTGTGGGCCTTGCTATTACCTCGCTGTTATCGTTTTCGCTCACTCGTATTGAATATTATATCTACTCTGCGGTTATCGGTGTAGCATATGTGATAGCGCTTTATTTTGTCGTTTATTCACTCGGTCTCTCTGAATTTTTGGTCTATTTCACCACTTCATTTTCTATATTGGCAATATTTGTTCTGTATAGAAATAAAGAAGTTATTCGTGAATATAAGAAGGATAAAATTTCAAGAACACTTTTCTGCATGCTGACTATAGTGGTAATACTTATAATGATGCTAGGAAACAGCTTTGTCAATTTAGAGCCTCAATATCTTGAAAGTCAAGTGTATCATCCAGA
>CAYJJJ010000011.1:0-18069 GCA_964370465.1 uncultured Oscillospiraceae bacterium | reverse complement strand
ACAGCTTTGTCAATTTAGAGCCTCAATATCTTGAAAGTCAAGTGTATCATCCAGACAACCTATGGAATATCGGCAACATAACTATGGCATATAATTCGTATCCACTTCAAGATATGCGAATTATGGGGATTGATTTTTACTATCATTTCTTCACCCAGATATTTTTAAGTGTTATAAAAAGCTTAACGGGGATAAACTCTTTTTCTCTATATTTTCACTACTATCCGTTTGTGATAGCACCGCTACTCGTCGGCAGTTTTATGGTATTTGCACGCAGATTTTTAAATAGCAATATAGGACTTACCCTTGCATTTTTAACATTTATTTTTGCGTACAGAAGTGCGGTTGACACTTTGTTTTTCCCCTATAACGGACCGCTTTCTTATGTGTTTTTGTTTTTATCAGCTTCATTTTTTCTTCGGAGCATATCTTCAATTAAGAAAAAAATTATTGATAAAAATACAATACTATCAGCAGTTATGCTTATTTTTGCGGTGGGAAGCAAAGGGCCTTATGCGGCGGTATTTTTAGTGGGGTATGGCGTTGCGCTATTCGTAACATATTTTACTGAAAAAAACTTTCTCGCAACTACTGTGCGTGGTATAATAATCCTTGCATCGTTTTTAGTTCCATATATCTATCTCTTCACTTCAATTCATGGCCCTGGCACAGAATTGCTAATTATCCCTGGATTTTCAGCTGAATCGCTTTGGGGTGCAGGGTGGGATACGATAGTTACATCGTTGTCATCGCTTGGAATATATAATGGTGCAGCTATGCTTCTGGCTATTTTTGCATATGCAATTATTATGTTCGCAGTGGTCACTCTGCCGATATTTATGATAAAACGCCTGGTATTGGGTACAGAGCGAAAAGTGAAATACTTTTTTGCATATGGAGTTTTGGTTGTAGGTCTTGCTCTCAGCACAATAATTGCACAGGAAAGCAACTCGAACCTCTATTTCTACTATGCGGCAGTACCTGTTGGTGCAGTTATATTATTTAGATATATTGAGCAAAATTTAAGCAAACGAGTTCACTTAAAAGATATTAAAATGACAGTTTTTGTGGTCTTATCATCGCTACTTATCTTCTTTTCGTTTTCAGATGTCGCAAGCTATGCAATAGTTAACTTTAAAACAGGAATAGAAAACGCTGCTTACTCAGTAACGCAGTATTTTAGCGAAGATACTGATAATAAATTGAGTAGCGAGTTTACCGATTTTGAATATGAGGCTTGCATTTATATTCGTGATAATACCCCTGAAAATTCACTGATTCTCAGCGATAGACATGAGGTTATTGATATACCAAATTTCTATTATTACTCAGCGTTTACCGAGAGGCAATTTCTTATTGAGGGTTATAAATATGTGGCTAGTAAAGAGTTTGGCTATGAAGACTTTATAAACAGTAATTATAAGTTGAACGAAGCGGTTTTCGCAGGAGATGCGGTAGCGCTTGAAAATGTTTCGCTTATGGGATATGATGAGGTGTATATAATTGTCGATGAGTCAAGTGACGAGGGGATTTCAGATTTAAAAGATGGTTTGCTGCTTGTCTATGACAATCCGCAGATATCTGTTTATCAAGTTGAAGTATAAATAAATTTTCTTTAGAAGTTGTGAAACTATATTAAAATACAGTGGTTATCAAAAGGTAGCCACTGTTTTTGCGTTTTCCCAAATGAGCTGGTTTAAAACTAACTCTTTTCCAACGCATTTATGATTTGAAACCATAAATTCCTTAATTTAAGTGAAGGATAACTTAGTGTATAGAAAAAATGTGGCAAATATTTAGTGTGTCTTTGAAAGTTGCACAAACTAAAGAGGAATGTAGTTATTATATTTATAAGACTACACAAAAATTCAATACACTAAAGCGTTAATGCATTAATGTGTTGACAAATGCATTTTTTTATAGTAATATAGTAGCACAGTAAAGTTTAAAGAAAATTCTGAAACTTTAAAGTAGGAAGAAGAAAAACAACAATCATAAAGAAATTGCAAAAGGAGATTATTATGAAAAAGTTTAAATTAGCAGTATTATTGGTTTTAATATTAGCGCTTGTTATGGGTTGCTCGCAGGGTGGCGACAGCAGTAGCGGCGGTGGATCGGAGAGTGGCGGTGCAGAGCCTACTAACCGTCTTGAAGAGATTATTGCTCGTGGCTATATAGAAGTAGTAACAGAGCCTTACTTTGTTCCTTATGAGTTTATCGATGCATCAAAAAGTGGCGATGAGCAGTATGTCGGTGTGGATATTGAAATAGCACAGTATATTGCGGATAAAATAGGCGTTGAGCTTCGTGTTATACCTCTTGAGTTTGCTGCAGTGCAAGCGGGAGTAGCTGAGGGCAAATATGACCTTGCTCTTTCAGCACTTGCTTACACACCACTCCGTGCAGAAACAATGAACCTCTCAGATGGTTACTACTGGGGGTCAAACGAAGGGTATGGAATGGTAGTGCGCGAGGCAGATTTAGCAAATTATGCAACAGTAGAGGACTTTGAAGGTAAAACTGTAGTTGTACAGAGTGGATCTATTCAAGAGGCTCTTGCAAATCAGTATCTAGTCGATATTATCGGCGAGCAGAAAACTCTTTCATCAACAAACGACTGTTACCTTTCGGTATCGACCGAGAAGAACGACGGCGCAGTGGCATCGATAACACACGCAAGACTATATATCGAGGCAAATCCATCAAGTGGCCTTGCAGTTGTTGAGGGACTTAAGTTTGAAGTTGATGACGATATGACAGGCACAAGAGCAGCGGCACCTCCGGGAGAGGATGAGCTTATAGCAGTTGTTAATGAAGCGATTGCAGAGCTAATAGCTGAAAATCAAATCGATGAGTGGTATGAAGAGTATTCAGAATACGCAAAATCACTTGGTATCTAATTTATAAGTAAAAAAGTAAGTAAGGATAGGTAATTATGCAGGTTTACATTGATCTTTGGGCGAAATACTCGCATGTCTTTATCGATGGACTATTTGGGACGCTTTGGATAGCAGCAGTTATAGTTTCATTTGGAACAGTGCTCGGTATCGGGGTAGCAATGCTTAAGATGAGCAAAAACAAGATTTTAAATAGTATCGGCGGTGTCTATACCCACATAATCCGCTGTACCCCAATACTACTTCAGCTCTATTTCTTCTGGCTATGGCTTCCTGAAATTTCGCCGATAGAGTTATCAGATACTGCATGTATCGTGGTGGCGCTTATAATAAATAGCTCATCATATATAAGCGAGATTATCAGAGCCGGTATCAATGCAGTTGACAAAGGTCAATGGGAGGCTGCAAGAAGCCTTGGATTATCTGAGCGGAATATGTTTATTCGGATAGTTTTTCCACAGGCTATAAAAAACATTCTACCTGCACTTGCAAACCAATTTGTCATAATGGTTAAAGAAACATCCCTTGCATCAGTCTTCTTTGTGGGAGAGCTTATGACGGCTTACAAAAGTATTTCCTCGGCAACATTTATATACATAGAGAGCCTTGTTGTTGTCGGTGCGATCTACTTTGTAGTTTTAACACTACTATCATTTTGTGTATCAATTCTTGAGAGGAGACTTGCGAAAAATGGCTGATGTTATACTTAGAACAGAAAACCTACAGATGGACTTCGGCGCACTAAAAGTTCTCAAAGGGATTGACTCGAAAATTTACAAAGGAGAGGTCGTTTCTATCATAGGTCCGTCGGGCAGTGGAAAGAGTACTTTTCTTCGTTGTTTAAATTTACTTGAAAATCGTACCGGTGGTGATATATACTATAATGAAGAGAATGTTTCGAAATTTGCAAAGAAAAAGAACCTCTACCGCCAGAAAATAGGAATGGTTTTCCAAAGCTTTAATGTCTTTCCGAATCTCTCGGTAATTGATAACATAACCCTCACCCCAACAGTTGAGCTCGGTGTGCCAAAAGAAGCGGCGAAGAAACAGGCGCAAGAGCTACTTGCAAGGGTTGGTCTATCAGACAAAGAGAATGAATGGCCGACAAAGCTATCAGGCGGACAAAAGCAACGTCTTGCTATAGTGCGAGCGCTTGCAATAAACCCAGAAGTTATGCTCTTTGATGAGCCGACATCAGCACTTGACCCAGAGATGGTAGGCGAAGTTTTAGATGTTATCAGAAGCCTTGCGCAGAGCGGAATGACTATCGTTATAGTGACGCATGAGATGGGATTTGCAAGGGAAGTGTCGGATAGAGTTTTCTTTATGGACGAAGGGGAGATTGCAGAGGTTGGAAGTCCCAACCAGATATTCTCTGTGCCGAAAAATAAAAGAACGGCAGAGTTTCTAAGCAAAGTTCTGTAAAAAATAAAGACGGAGAGATTTTATGACGAAATTAGAGTTTGCAAAGAGCCAAATAGAGAGTTTAAAAGAGAGAACTATAAGAGTTAGCCGTGAGATATGGGAGTTTGCGGAGCTTGCCTTTGAGGAGAAAAAGTCGGCGGCACTTTTAATAAGTGAGTTTAAAGCGGAGGGGTTTGAGATAAAAACTCCTATTGCCGGTATGGATACCGCTTTTACAGCGAGCTTTGGCAATGGCGGCATGAGAATTGGTATTCTCGGTGAGTATGATGCATTAGCAGAGCTCTCACAAAAGCCATCTGTCTGCGAGAAAGACCCTATTAATCAAGGTGCACCGGGGCACGGGTGTGGGCATAATATGCTCGGCGCCGGTGGGTTTGCAGCTGCAATTGCAGTGAAAAACTATATAAAGGAAACAGGCGCTGATGCTACAATAGTATACTTTGGTTGCCCTGCGGAAGAGGGGGCTGGTTCAAAGCAGTTTATCGCAAGAGCTGGATATTTTGATGATATCGACGTGGTATACACATGGCATCCTGGAACATTTAATGAAATGTCGGCAAAAGGCTCAGTTGCAATAATGGGTGCAAATTTCGAGTTTAAAGGAACAACCTCTCATGCTGGTGCAAGCCCTCATCTCGGCAGAAGTGCCCTCGATGCGGCAGAGCTTATGAATATAGGTGTAAACTATTTGCGTGAGCATATGATAGATGCGGCAAGAGTTCACTATGCTTATGGATACTCTGGCACAACTGCTCCAAACGTTGTACCAGACCACGCGATACTAAAATACGAAGTGCGTGCGCCAAAAGTTACACAGGTGCAGGATTTGTTCTCAAGGGTTGTTAATATTGCTAAAGGAGCAGCTTTAATGACCGATACAAAGGTTAGCTACGAAGTCACGATGGCATTTTCAGACTACCTTGCAAATAAAACTATTGCAAGACAGGTACAACCGCTATTTGAAGCACTTGGCGCACCTGACTTCACACAGGCTGATTTTGATTTTGCAAGAAAGATGATTTTAACCTATAACAAGAACACTCAGCATGAGATTAAAGAAGCGCTTTCTGAGAGGTTTTCAGCAGAGAATGTCGATGAAATGATTAAAAATCCGCTTGCAACAGATGTTTTACCTTTCGATGAAAGAGAAACAGGGTACAACTCAGGCTCTACCGATGTTGGAGATGTCGGGTATGCCGCTCCAACTATTAATATAACAGTGGCAACACAGGCTATTGGGAATGTTGGGCATACATGGCAGAACACATCTTTTTCAAACAGCGAGATTGGGAACAAAGGACTTATACGTGCGGCAGAGCTCTTAACACTTTGTGCTATCGATATAATTGATAAGCCAGAAGTTGTTGCAGAGGCGAAAAAAGAACTTCTTATTAAGAACGGTGGGTCTTATACCTGTCCGCTACCTGCAGAGGCAACGCCTCCGATAGGTAGATATTAATACGTAGACTAAGTTGTAGAGTGGGAGGGGATGCGCGCCCCGCCGCGCACCGCCTTCGCGGTGCGCGGCAAAGCCCTAAGTTTAGGGCTTTGCGGATAAAAAACTTTAGTTTTTTATCCGGCGGGGCGGGGTTACTCACAGAACTACAAAAGATAACTAAAAAAGCAGTAGACAGTTTAATTTAACTGTTTACTGCTTTTTGCTTTTTAAAACACTGTTTACTTTGCTTGGTTAAAGGCTATCTTTATTCACTACAGCCTGTTCTTTATCATCAGCCTTTTTTTCAAAAGTAGACCAGAAAAGTGAGATGAAGTGGCAGATGAAAAACGTTAAAATCAAAGGGATGCCGAACAGAACTCTGAAATCTATCGAATAGGCAGTTAGATGACTTAGAAGATATGCAATATTTGGCAGTGAGCTGTCATTTAAAGTGATATCATATATATTAAACTCGCTGTACTGCATATCGGTAAAATCAAGTCTTATATGGCTTAAATAGTGTAGAGGGAAACATGCTGCATATTTTCCATCGCCAACATGATAGAATAAAACAGCATCATATCGAACCTCTTGTCCTGCTTGTGAGCCTGTTATAAACCCAACTATTTCATGCGGAGGAATATCATAATCGGCACGAAAAGATATATTAACAACCTCTGTTTCGGGCAGATAGTTCATCTGAGAATCAACGGTGTTTGAATAGAGGGTAGTGCCGTCGAGAATATCGGTGTTATCTGATTGCATTTCATAGAGATGAACATATTTATCCGTCTGCGATACCATATCTAGGTGCAAAGCACTTAAAAGGGTATCCCTTTGAGCGATTGCAAAGAAACCCAAAAATATAGATAAAAATAAGATAGGGGTGAAGACTAAAAAGAATTTAAATTTTTTACTCATCTTCATTCTCCGTTATAGATATATTTGTATCAAGGTCGATAAAGCCAACGTTGTTTTTATCGGTCAAAACATCTATTGACAAAACATCATAAAGCCTGTGATAGACCTGTAAACTGCCGTCCGCAGTGAAATGGGTTGCGGCAAAAGAGAGGAAAAAAGGTCCGCCATAGAGCGGCATATTCTGCTCAAAGCTGACGACTATTTTATCACCCTTTTTAAAGCTCCCTGTAACAATATCGTTAAACATAGTGTTTGTGCCTGCAATTTCTGTGCCCTTAACATCTTTTATAGTCATTGCGAAAATCGGGTCGGTAACATTTTCGTTGAAAGCAACTTTATATCGAACGGTAAATTTCTCGTTCTTTTCGATTGTTGCTGTGAGGGTGTTGTCCTTATTAAAAACACCAAAATCAACAATCTGCGCTTCTTTACTGCCATATTCCTGTGCAGTGGGGTTTGTGCAAAGTTTGCTTTTCCAAAGGGTGGGGTCGATATCTTCGACTACCGCAGTGTCTTCTGTATCGGACTTCGTAGTGAGTGACTTTTTATATAGGTCAACTATCTCTTTAGGTGCCCCTTTGTCAACTACTTTGCCTTTATTTAACAAAACAGCATAGTCGCAGTATCTAATAACGCTGTTAAGGTCGTGGGTTACAAAAAGTATTGTCTTGCCACGCTCGATAAAGTCTTCAAACTTTTTATAGCATTTCAGCTGAAAAAAAGCATCTCCGACCGACAACGCCTCATCGACAATAAGGATATCAGGGTCAACATTAATTGCGACAGCAAAAGCGAGGCGGACAAACATACCGCTCGAGTAGTTTTTAACAGGTTGATTTATAAACTCGCCGATATCGGCAAACTCTATTATATCAGGGATTCGCTCTTTCATTTCATTTTTTGATATGCCCATAAGAGCGCCATTGAGGTAGATATTTTCAATACCTGTATATTCGTGGTTAAATCCAGCGCCAAGCTCGAGCAGTGCTGAAATTCTACCATCTACTTTGCACTCGCCATCGGTCTGCGATAGAACACCGGTTATAATCTTTAAAAGAGTTGACTTTCCACTTCCATTAGTGCCTATTATCGCTGTGCAACTACCTTTTCGGACACTAAAAGAAACGCCGTTTAAGGCGTAGAAATCCCTGTAATAGCTGTTTCTACCAAAGTTTACAGCCTCAAGCAGGCGGTGGATATTTCGCTCATATAGTTTGTATACTTTTTTGAGGTTTACTACCTCAATAATATTTCCCATAAAACTCTCCGTTTTATATTTTTTATTATTATACCATATTTAACCGACTTTCAAAAGCGTAAAAGTGAATTTTTACGTAAAGAGAATAAGTGATAAATTTTTGCAAAATAAAGAACTGTGCGGTTTGCCACACAGCTCCTCAAATAAATTCTTTATTATTTCAAAAATCCAGCCATACCGACACAACCAAGACCTGAGTGGGTTGAAACAGTTGAGCCGAGTTTTGTGTTATAGTACTCTTTAATATCTGGTAGTGCTTCAAAAATCAATTTTTCAAAAGTTTCTCTCGACTGTGCCGCATCAACATCACCGATAACGAATGATTTTGAGAAGTCGAGGTCAGCCGCTTTGAAAGTTTTAACAAGCCATGTAAACGCCGCATCGAGTCCACGAGTCTTATGTATAGCTATAATTTTCGGGCCATCGACATGCAAAATTGGTTTTAGCTTTAGCATACCGCCAATTTTTCCGACGATAGCATTCATTCTGCCGCCTTTGACGAGGTTTTCGAGGTTGTCAACAACAGCTAAAAAGTAAACTTTTTCGCGAAGTGTGCGAATTTCTTCAGATATTTCTTTTGCCGACTTTCCGCTATCTTTTAGTTTTATAGCTTCCATTACAAGATTTGTAAGACCCATAGTAACAGTTTTGCTGTCAACGATATGGATATTCTCGTATCCGACAAGCTCGTGTGCGATAACCGCTGACTGGTAAGTGCCTGATAGTTCAGAGGCAATTGTTATAACAACTGCTTCGTCGCCGCTCTCTTTTACAGATTTAAAAAGATCTTCAAAAACGGAAACGGTTACCTGACTTGTTGTCGGCAGGGTAGGGGATGCCGCCATCTTTTTGTAAAACTCATCTGTTGAAATTGTTACACCATCAACAAACTCCTCGTCACCAATTCTAATTGTGAGTGGAACTATGCTGATGCCGAGCTCTGCAGCCCACTCTCTTGTGATATCGCTAGTGCTGTCGGTAATAATTCTAACTGCCATTTTTTCCTCCAAATTAATTATTGTAGCGCTTTTCGATAAAATCGAGAACTTTATATATCGAAGAGGATAAAACTGCTGCTTCCTCTTCGCCAAGAACAGTGAGAAGATCGTCCATCATATCGTTGTGGTATGCTTGATGGGCATCATGTGCTAAAATGCCTTTTTCAGTGAGACTGAGAATGACCACCCTCTTATCAACACCCTTTGTCTTTTCTATGTACCCCTTTTTCACAAGGGTATTGACAGCAATTGAAAGTGTGCCGTCTGAAATATAAAGCTGCTGTGCAATACTGCTCATATTGTTATCCCCAGCATTTTTTGCATGCACAATTGCTTCTATAATATGAAACTCTTTTATTGAAATTTCCTTGTTACAAAGCTCTTCAAGCACTCGCTCTTCCATCTTTAAGATGCCGTTGAAAGCCTTAACAAGAAAGAAATTCAGTTTATCTTTTTCGTTCATTTTTCCACCTATTAGTTTGAAGTACAAATCTTAATAATTTTAGCAAAGATTAGCCATTTTGTCAAACTTTAAAAAGTTTCTTTGCATTTTTATTCGTAATATCGATTATCTCTTCTGGGCTGACACCTTTAATTTCTGCGATAACTGCCGCTGAGTGTTTTAATAGTCTGCTGTCGCACCGCCTACCCCTTTTCGGCTCTGGTGCCATATAAGGGCAATCGGTTTCGATAAGCAGTTTATCAAGTGGTACAACACTGCATGCTTTCTTCGCTTTGTGTGCGTTTTTAAAGGTTATAACACCTGTGAAACTTATATAATAACCCATCGAAACAAGTTTTTGTGCAGTTTCAGAGGAGCCTGAAAAACAGTGGACAACACCTGTAACATTTGGATACTCCGCCAAAATCTCAAGGGTGTCTTTTGTTGCTTCTCTCGAATGGATTATAACAGGTAAATTGAGCTTCTCTGCAAGCTCTAACTGCTCTTTGAAAACTCTTTTAGCAACTTCTCTAGGGGCTAGGTCAAAATGGTAGTCAAGCCCTATTTCACCGAGCGCAACACAGCCCTCGCGCAAAATAACCTCCTCGAGCTCCTCGAGATACCCCTCTGTCACATTGCCCGCATCGTGCGGATGAACTGCTATTGCAGTTTTCATAAACGGATAGTTTTTATAGAGGGAAAAATCCTCTTCTTTTGCATGAGTGGTGCAGATAACATCTAAAATATCAGAAACGCCATTTTCGTTCATTGAGGATAGGAGTTCATGCAAATCCTCTTTAAAAGCATCTGACTGATAGTGCGAATGGCTATCAAAAATCCCCATTAACGAACCACCGAACCCGGCGCTATATCATCATCGAGGAATATAACCCTTGCAGTGTCACCAGGAGGCACATCTGCCGCTAAAATCATGCCGTTTGAAATAACACCACGGAGTTTTGCAGGCTTTAAGTTTGATACTAAAACAACAGTTTTACCCACTAAATCATCAGGTGAATACCACTGTGCTATTCCGCTGACAACTGTTCTATCCTGTGTTTTACCGTCGTCAACTGTGAGTTTTAGCAGTTTATCGCTCTTTGGAACTGGCTCGCAAGCGAGTATCTTAGCTGCAATAAGCTTCACTGCCGCAAAATCATCAATTGTTATCTCTTTGTTTTCTGCCATTTCAACCACTTCTTCTTTAACCTCTTTTTTCTCTTTAAGTTTCTCGAGTTCTTCGAGCTCTTTTTTAATATCAATTCGAGGGAATAAAACCTCGCTCTTAGTCACTGTTGCGTCAGCCTTTAAAAGTCCATATTTCTCGGCGTTTGCAATAGCTAAATCGTCGGCAGAAATACCAATAGAAGCTGCAATTTTAGCGCAACTCTCAGGCATAAATGGGTTTAGAAGGATAGCTGAGAGGCGAAGGACCTCGAGCAGATTATAGAGAACTGATGCAAGTCTTGCTTTTTTGCTCTCATCTTTGCCGAGCACCCATGGCGCTGTTTCATCGATATATTTATTCGCTCTGCCGATAACTGTGAAAATCTCTTTGAGGGCATCTTGGAAAGCAAAAGCCTCCATGTTATCGCAGTATTTTGTGTATACAGCGCTCATCATCGAAATTAGCTCATCATCAAGTGGGTCGCTCTCTCGCTCAAGGGGAAGAGTTCCACCGAAATACTTCTCAATCATCGTAACTGTTCTTGATAGTAGATTTCCAAGGTCGTTTGCAAGGTCTGAGTTTATCCGTGTTATTAAAAGCTCATTCGAGAAACTGCCATCAACGCCAAACGGAAACTCACGGAGCAAGAAGTAGCGAAGTGCATCAACACCGTATCTCGCTGAGAGCTCAGCTGGGTCGACAACATTTCCCTTAGATTTGCTCATCTTACCGCCGTCGAGCAGAAGCCAACCGTGCCCATAAATCTGTTTTGGGAGAGGGAGGTCGAGCGCCATAAGCATTGCGGGCCAGATAATTGAGTGGAAACGAACTATCTCTTTTCCAACAAAATGAACATCGCAAGGCCAGTATTTATCATAGTCGTTGTACTCGCTGTTCTGGTATCCGAGTGCTGTTATGTAGTTTGATAGCGCATCAATCCACACATATACAACATGCCCCGGATCAAACTCAACAGGAACACCCCACTTGAAGGTTGTTCTTGAAACGCAGAGGTCTAAAAGGCCCGGTTCAATAAAGTTTTTAATCATCTCGTTTTTGCGGCTCTCAGGCTGTAAAAAATCGGGATTAGTTTTATATAAATCTAGAATTTTATCGGCGTAGTTCCCGAGTTTGAAGAAATAAGCCTCTTCACTCGAAGCTTTTACCTCACGTCCGCAGTCTGGGCATTTGCCCTCTGTAAGTTGGCTCTCGGTCCAGAAAGACTCACAAGGAGTGCAGTACATTCCCTCGTATTTGCTCTTGTAAATTTCACCCTTATCATAGAGTGCTTTAAAGATTTTGCCGACACTCTCTTTATGGTAGTCATCAGTTGTTCTGATAAATCTGTCATTCGATATATTCATAACACGCCAGAGCTCTTTTATCGAGTCTACTATCTCATCGACAAAAGCTTTTGGAGAAACACCCTTAGCATTCGCGCGCTCTTCAATCTTCTGCCCGTGCTCGTCTGTTCCAGTTAAGAACATAACGTCAAAGCCCTGAAGTCTTTTATATCTCGCCATAACATCAGCGGCAACGGTGCAATAGGTATGTCCTATGTGAAGTTTATCTGAAGGGTAGTAGATAGGTGTTGTGATATAGTATTTTTTCTGCATATTTATCTCCTTAGTTTACTTTTTATCTTAGCGGCGGTATTTACCGCCTTGTTTACAAACTTGTTATATATAAAATCAAATTCGCCGGCATAGGTGACAACCTCACCGTTAAAGCTCTTTTTGAATTCATAAACGCCATAGAGCGCCTCGCTCTCGTTTTTATCGATACAGACCCCCTGCATATCATAGAGAACAGCACTGGTATCAACTGCCCAGTTCATAAGCTCCCACTGCAAAAGATATGTCGCACGCAGGTTTCGCATCTTCGAGCTGCTGCCACCATAAACATGCGAAACAACCCCCGCATAGTTTATAGCAATTCCACCGCAGAGCGGCTCACCCTCAAATGAGCAGATATAAAGCCGTGCGCTATCCCCAAAGCTATCGAGCAGACGGACAAGATAATCCTTTGTCCGCTGTGTAAACGACTGTCGCCCTGCTGTTTCTTTATATAGCGGGTAAAAATCGTCGATATGTGAGCTGTCAAAATATTCGCAGACAACTCCTTTTTTCTTCGGCAGTCGCATCTTGTATCTCGTATCAACGCCAACGTGTTTTAAAAGCCCCTCACGGTCAAGCTCTCCGATATTAGTCAGCTGGTAGTTATGCCTTGTCTGCGCTGTTTGGTGAAAAGATGCATTCTCCCTGTGAGCAAAGCCTAGTTTTCGAAGTGTTTCTATCTTTTCCCGCTCGCTCTCCAAAATAAACGGGTCAATTTTCAGTGCATAGCCTTTGTGTTTTTTCGCAACAGCTCGTGCACCATATAAAAGGTCGGTAAGCACCTGGGGGTTATTAAAATCACAGAGTGGCCCTCTCGGACTATAAAGCAGAGAAGCGCCGATAACAGGCACTTTATAGAGCAGTATCAGCATACCGCCGACTATTTTTCCGCTATCGTCCCTTGAAACAACTATCTCAAGACCCCAGTTGTTTTTGACCTTACCCCAAGCTGACGACTGCATAAACGAAGCACCGGTAAAACCTCTCGCAAACTCTTCATATTCGTTATAATTATCTTTTTGCAAAATTTCCAAAAAATCAAACTCCTATTTCTTTCGCATCTTGTTTTTAAGTCGGCTGAAATTAATGCCAATCTGGTGATAGCCTCTTTTAAGTTTTTTCACCGAGTTGAAAGCAAAATTAACTGCTGGATTTAAAACATAGTCAAACTCGCCGGCAAGCGCTAATATCTCGCCGTTGAATCCCTTTTTAAAGCGGTAAACTCCAATCATCGGGCTCTCGGGGTCTGCATTAACTGGAATGCCAAGGAAATCATATAGGTAGCAGTTTCCTTCAACTGCCCACTGAATCATCTCCCACTGCATAAGGTAGTTTGGCATAACATTTCGGTGTGCGTTGTCAGAAGCGCCAAAGACGTACCAGCATTTACCACCGTATCTTATACAGAGCGCCGCTGAAACTGCTATATCGTTGTGATAGCAGATATACATTCGTATATTCTCACCATAAACATCGAGCATCTTCTCATAGTAGGAAGAGGCACGGCAGACGAAATTATCCCTTTTAGCGGTTATTTTCATAAGTCGCATGAAATCATCCATCGCCTCTTTGCCGCAGATGCGACACTGCACCCCGTGTTTTAGCGCAACTCTTATGTTGTACCTTGTTTTCTGTGAGAAACTCATTATAACTTCATCGGCGGTTTTACCCTCTATATCTGTTAAACCATAGTTATATCTCGTCTGCATCGTCTCAAAATCGGCTCTGCCCGCCTCATATTTAAAGCCAAGATCGGTTATAATTTTAAGTGAAGAGGCATCTCTCTCAAAAACACCGGGATCCATCTTAAAAAGAAATCCGTTGTATTTTTTCGATAGAGCTTTTACACCAGAAAGTAAGTCCGCCAAAGTTTCGGCATCGCCATAGTCATAGACGGGACCTCTCGGGCAGTAGATAAACTTGCTGCCAACAACAGGTAAGCTTTGCATCAATATAGATGCACCGCCTTTTATATTGCCGTTTTTATCCCTTGAAACGACAACTTCATGTATCCAGTTGCTCTTGAGATTTGCCCAAGATTGCGACTGCATAAAGTTGCCGTTTTTGTGATTTTTATTAAACTCCTCAAACTCTGAGTACTGCTCTTTTGATAATATTTCCATATGGCCTCCGAAAACTCTCAAATAATTACATATTATAGCATAAAACAGGCTATTTACAAAGAAAAAAATTAATTGTAAAATAGGGGTATAGATAAAACTGTTTTTTGGATTTTTTTGAGGTAAGCATCGATGAAAAAAGATTTGACTTTAAAATTATTGGCACTGAGTGTTATTCTTATTTGGGGAAACACAACTCTTATGACAAAGGCGGTCCTTGTTTACATCTCACCAACTGCTGTTATGCTCTTTCGCTTTATTATTGCCTATTTAGTGCTTCTTATTGCACATCCGAAGTTTTATAAGGCAGTTTCATTTAAAGATGAGCTATATCATTTTCTGGCGGCGTTTTTTGGAAGTGCGCTATACTTTCTCTTTGAGAACAACGCGCTTCTTCACACAAAAGCTACAAACGTCGCGTTTATTATTTCAACGGCACCTGTTGTGACGACTATTGCTTATAGCTTTATGTCAAAACACGCAAGACTTACGAAAATTAAATTTATAAGCATAGGGTTATGTCTTGCTGGGATAATCTGCATTGTAATTGCGGGGGGAGATGGTGTGTCATTTAATCCGCTCGGCGATTTTCTTGCCTTTCTATCGGTTCTCTGCTGGAGTTTTTACTGTGTAATTCTCGGCAGAATAAGGCTTGCTCACGGTGCGCTCTACTGTACTCGAAAGATTTTCTTCTACTCGATTATAAGTATACTGCCATTTGTTTTGTTCGATGGAAGTTTTCCAATTGAAATTTCAGTGCTCACAAATCCCGCAGTATATGTAAATCTATTGATTCTCGGAGCGGTTTCATCATCTTTTTGCTATTTTATCTGGACGATGCTCACCTCGCGCCTTGGCACCGAAACAACAAGCAAATTTTTATACCTAAGCCCCATAATAACAACGATAAGCTCTTATTTTATACTCGGCGAGGCGATAACTGTATTTACCGTCCTCGGAGCGGCTCTTATCCTTTTCGGAGTTTCGCTAAAAGAAAAACCAAAGGGAATTTCAAGGGTTATCTCGGGGGATATGAATAACGATTTGACTGTTGAGGGCAATGTGTAAAGCAGGAATTTCAAAAAAACAGTTGTAATTATCATTTAGATATGGCAAAATGGTGGAAATGCGTTTTTGGGGGAAAAGATGATTAAAGATAAAGCTTTGCACAAATCAATTCTTAAGATAGCGATACCAATTTCACTGCAAATGCTTCTTACATACGGAGTGCAAGCGATTGATGGCGTCATGCTCGGCCAACTCGGTGAAACAGAGATGACCAGTGCGAATCTTGGCAATCAGATGTTTTGGATGTTTTCAATAGCTGCAAATGGAATTGCGGCAGGTGCGGCTGTTTTGATATCGCAGTACTTTGGCAAAAATCAGATAAAACCGATTAAGACGATTATGGCTATGGCTTGGAAGACGATTTTTGGCATAGCAATTTTATATAGTGTGGCTGTTGTTTTGTTTCCGAATATATTTATGGATTTCTTCACAAACGACACAGGTGTTATCGCGCACGGGGCAGATTACCTATCAATTATGGCGTTTTCATACCCACTTTACGCTATAAGTTTTAGCTATTTAAGCTACTGTCGAGCTCTTGGTCAAGCCCATATAATCCTCACGGTTAATGGGGTTTCATATACCGTTAATATTATACTAAACTATCTGCTTATCTTCGGTAAATTTGGTTTTCCAGAGATGGGAGTTGCGGGAGCGGCGCTGGGTACGCTTATTGCAAGGGTGGTTGAATTTGCACTTGTTATGATACATGCAAGCAAATACGAGAGGGTTGTGAAGTTTAGGCTCGCTGACCTAAAGCTTTTCGATAAACTGCTATTTAAAGATTGCTTTAAATACACGCTACCTATAATTGGTTGCGATGCGGCGTGGATGCTCTCAGTCACAACACAAGCGTCAATTCTTGGCAACGTATCTACCGTTGCAACAGCGGCGAACGGCATAGCGCTTATAGTGTCGCATATTGCGAGCACTGTATTTGTAGGTATTGCCAATGCGGCGACTGTTTTAATAGGTCAACATACAGGGCGCGGTGAGAAAGATTATGTGCAAAAGCTCTCGATCTTCTTTATTAAATACGCTGTTGTGCTAAGCTCGGTTGCTTTTTTTATAAATATAGTTGCAAGATTTTTTGTGCCGGATTTTTATAATATCGAAGAGTCGACAAAGGATATAGTCCGCAGTCTTATGGTGGTGTATGCTTTTGATGCAATATTCTATGCTGTTGAGAGTGTGACGATAGTTGGCATTCTCAGGGGCGGTGGAGCTGCAAAGTTTACCTTCTGGGCGGTATTTGTGCCAAACTGGTGCTATGGAGTGCCACTTGCGGCATTAGCGGCGTTTGTATTGCACTTACCACCTGTTGCGATAGTAGCAATAGCTCGAAGCGCAATAGCATTTATGGGTCTTGCTTCGGTTATAAAAATAAGACGTGGGAAATGGATAGAAAACGTCACCAGAGATTGATTTTTAAAGCAGATAACTGTTGCGAAAACGTCGGTTATCTGCTATTATAATGAGGGAAAAAGTCGAAAAAAGTCGGAAAAAGAGGAATGAAGTGTGAGTAACATTCTAAAAAAGAAATTACGAATATTATTTATAGTTTTAATGGTTGCAGCGGGAGTATCTATTACTGTTTTTGCAGCTAACTATTATAGTGGTACGGGAGTTGTCACAATAAAAATAACGCCTGAGAGGACAAGTTATAATGTGAGCGAAACAGAAGCTACCCAAATTAGATACACCGTTTCTATATCTCCACCTGACGATGGCTATCTTGGTGCTTTTCAGTTTAAGTTTTTACCGGATGACGGCATGACCTTATCGACGGTATCGGATGCGGAGAGCGGATACTTTGTCAATATGCAACATCAGTATCTTGAAGGGGAGTCAAGCGGTATTTTTGCGTTTCTCAGCTACAGCGCTACAACAAATGTTTTTGTGGCATCTGGCACTGTACCTCCGGAGGATTCTGTAATAGAGCGAGTTTTGCGTGAGGAAATTGAAATAATGAGCATAGTCGCAACAGTTGAAGCTGGCAGAGAGGGCGAGTTTGAGCTGTCAGTTAGCAAAACAGTCGAAGAATTGGTGGCGGCATTAAATGGATATGAGCAATACAGTCTGGAAGATATAGAAATCATAACAACCCCTGTAACGATTGCAAAGGGCGTTGGATACGATATTAAAGGCGAAATTTCCACAAGCGATAACAGCCGCGATATAGAGCTTACCCTGCTTCACGCAAGCAGTGATATAGCAGTTGCGACAGAAACTCTCACAGCGGGAACTAAAATTTTCACCTTCACCGCAGTTCAAAATGGAACCTACGATATTTTAGTTGAAAAGGTGGGCGCACTACCGCTTTTGATAAAAGACGTTGTCGTCTCAGGTGCAAATATTGACTATACCATCGACGGCAGTGGGTATGAGATCTTTAAGATGATTGAGGGCAATGTTAATGGAGATGGCAAAGTGAACTTTGATGACCTTGCAGTGATTCGCAATCAGAATAATTACAATAAATTGACAAGTGATTCTGGTGTTAACCCAAATGCCGACATAAATGGCGATGGCAGAGTTGATTTCACCGATTTGTCAGTTGTTCGAAATCAGCTAAATTATAACAAAACAACGACCGACTCGGTTATAATCATAGTAGAGTAGGGCAAGGGCTTGTCAGAACTCAGAGGGGCAGATGTCAGTTTAGAACAAACGTAGGGCAAGGGCTCTGCTCTTGCCGAAAAATTCATGGTTTGCACC
>CAYJJJ010000010.1:30174-32551 GCA_964370465.1 uncultured Oscillospiraceae bacterium | reverse complement strand
ATGAAAAAAATAGTACCATTAATTTTAACCGTGGCATTTTTGCTCTCCGCTTGCGGAAGTGGGAATTCGCAGAGCAATGAGAGCGGTAGTGAAAGTGATAACAGCGATATGAGCAATAGTTCTGTGCCTGAAGAAGTTCTTCCAGCATACGAATTTAGCGAAAATTATTCGGTGGAAATTTTAGGTAATGCTGTCACTGTTACCGATAAAAACACTTCGCAAAGTAAGTCGATAATTGTCGAAGAGATGATAAAAGATGATGGATATAGCTTTAACTATCTGACTGTCGCCGATAGCTATTTCCTTGGAAATGACATATTGATGATATATGTTGTCGATGATATAAACCCCGGTGCAAATATGATTTATCTTTTCTATGACCTCGCAGCAGATGCAAGAATTACCGAGGTCGATGGCGTCTACTTGTCTGCGATAAGCTATAGCGACTATGGATTTAGATTTTTTGGAGAGAGCAATATTTTGTTTGCAAAGTATACCGAGGAAACTGCGGCGGATAGCGTTTATATCTCGTTTGAGCCTTATGCAGAGCAGTCTTTAATTTGCAGTTATTATGATGTAAACTATGGTTTTAATTTTGAGAATATGATCCACGCTTCAGCAGGAAATGAGTTTGCAAAATACAACGGGGATACATCATTGATAGGCTTCTATCAGCCGAGTGTTGGAAATATTATGTTTATAGGCAGTGCAGACGCTAGCCATATCGAGGAGATGGACGTCCAGTATTTCGTGAACAACTATAGCTATATAGGATATCCAAATCCGCTCACTCCTTTAAACGGTGCACCTGCAATAGGTATCACTGAGGGTAGTGGCGACAATGAGCAGGATGAGGTTTCTTTAGAAAACGACAGTTTTGTAGTTAAAACGCTCACAGCCGAAGAGGTTGAAATTACCGATAAGGCGAGCGGTGAGGTTTTTAGTTTTAATATAAATGACTATGGAACAGTTTTTGCTGGTGAAGTTCGCCGTATAGGCTCTATTGAGTTTATAGGGGATAGTATTGCGCTCATTTCAGCGGTAGATATTGAATCGGCGGAAAGTACTGCTTACAGGGTGTTACATCAGATTTACGACCTTGAAAACAGAGTTGCAATAACAGAGGTAGAGGGTATTTCTGATATGGCTGATATGCTAAACACAAACAGAGTGACTGAAGAATTTGGCGGTGGGTATCTTATATTCTACAACTCTATGATTGGCGGGCCTTTAGAAGGTGCGCCGAGAAACGGATATTATATCTACTCAAACGGCGAAAATCTCTACGGCGAGGAGTTTGCACCTGAAACGAATATCGATTTAATCTATACAAATATCTCAGATAACAAGCAGTATATGGCTATTTTTGATGTCGATAATCTCACGATAAATATCTACCACTCTGAGGGTGGGGCGAGCAGTTATGTGCGAAGTGAGGCGGTAGATGAGGCGCATAAGGATAAGCTCAGCGGTGAATTTTATGTCACAGATACCGGTGAGATTGGGTATAATTAGAGTTTACTGTAATATCTGCGTGAGGCGCGTGGAGGACGGTGAAGGATGATGAGCAAATCGAAAACCAAAAGAACGGCAGTTATATTATTTTTTGTTATATCGATTGTAATAACGGTTGGTATAGTTTTTAGTTTGTTGCGGCAAATACAGTCGGAAATAAAAGATATGGAGAGTGAAATAGGGATTTCTATTCCCAGTGCTAATAGCGCCTCTTTAGAGAGTGAAAAAGGCTGGTTTGGCGAGGGAACAACTTACAATTTATATGGGTTTTCCGATGAGAATGCGCAGATTTTGTTAGAGGAGATTTCGCGAAGTGGACGATTTAATAGGTTGCCATTTGATAAGACACTATGGGAGATTGCAGCGAACTATAACGTCGAGATTCCAAACGCATCGAATGGCTACTACCTTTACCGCTACAAGGAAAATAAAGACTCAAACGGCTATGTTTACGGTATGGATTTGACGCTTATTGTGTATGACATAGAAGAAGGCGAACTGCATTATATCGAGCATAATCATTAGTGGAAAGTTGAAAAAGCTGCTATATTGATGCGAAATTATAAAAATAAAAAGTAGGAACAGGGCTCTGCTCTGTACCTGCAAAAAGCTGTAAAAAATCTACCGACCCCAAAAGTTAGAGCTAAAATCTAACTAGTTGGAGGTCGGTATTTTCATGGCAAAATAATTTTGGTTGCTGTGTTTTGTTTGGATTGGGTAGAGTGGTTCGCAGTGCTGCCGCACCGCAGAAAACGCACCGAAGGTGCGTTTTGTCGAGTTTCACTCGACCGCGGCGAATTTGAAAATTCGCCACTGCGGTGCGGCAGCTACTACACAAAAAAACTATATAGTTTTACAGGTA
>CAYJJJ010000010.1:19788-30074 GCA_964370465.1 uncultured Oscillospiraceae bacterium | reverse complement strand
ATCTCGAAAATCTTTGGAATTTCAATATCTACAGGACATGTATTGCAGTAGTTACAGCTGGTACATGGCACTGCACCGAGCTCTTTATAGTGAAGATATGCTTTTTCAAACGCTTCTCGCTCGGCGCTATCAATAGGCTTCATATCGGAAAACAGTGCAACATTTTGCGAAACCTGCTCCTGTGTACTCATGCCAGAGAGGATAACAAAAACCTCGGGCAGTGATGCGACATACCGAAAAGCGTTCTCAACAGGGGTGTATCCCGAAGGTAAAATATCTATCATTTCCTGTGGAATATTCGCAAGATACCCGCCGCGAATAGGCTCCATAACAACAACGGGAATATTTCTGCTTTTTAGTATTTCAAAACAGCGCTTTGCATCTTGAAGATGCCAGTCGAGGTAGTTTATCTGAAGTTGAACAAAGTCGTATTTTGCAGAGTCGACAACCTCTTCTAATAGATCTGGATTATCGTGGAAAGAAAAACCGAAATGCTTTATCCGTCCCTCTTCTTTTAACTTTATAAACTGGTCGTAGTAGTTGTTTTGTTGCATAATCTTCCAGTTTGATTTGTTGACATTGTGGATAAGATAAAAATCGATATAATCGGTGCCGAGTCGCTTACAGCTTTTTTCAAAAAGATGCAGTGCTTTATCGTTGTTTGGATTGCTCCAAATCGGTAATTTATCAGCTAAAAAATAGCTCTCACGCGGCTTGTCCGCAAGGGCATAGCGCAAAAACTCCTCGCTCTTCTCCTCGTGGTAGATATATGCAGTGTCGTAGTAGTTGACGCCATTGTCATAAGCTATATCGATAAGTTTTTTGCTCGCTTCAAAATTAATCGTCTTGTCCTCGTTTGTGATAAGGCGCATAGCACCAAAACCAAGCCTTGCTATCTCTTTGTCAAACGATTTAACATAATCTTTTTTAATCAAACTAACACCCCTTTATATGTTTGATTATATGATACCATAAAAGTTAAGAATACAGTAGTAGTAATATGACGGAAAAAATATTAATATCCTGTTACAAACCACAAAAAAACTTGCAATTTAGCGTAATTTGAAGTACAATTAAATTTGGAATTTAATGCTTTATAGGAGAAAGTTATGATTAAAATATCACCATCAATATTATCGGCAGATTTTTCAAAACTCGCAGCAGAAATTAGAGATGTTGAGGCGGCTGGAGCTGAGTATATACACATAGATGTTATGGACGGTCATTTTGTCCCAAACATAACAATTGGAGCGCCTGTTATAAAGTCAATCCGAAAAGAGAGCTCTATGTTTTTTGATGTTCATCTGATGATTTCAAGACCAGATTTATACTTCCAGAGCTTTATCGATGCAGGCAGTGACCTTATTACCTTTCACGTTGAGAGCGAATGTGATATATTCAAGACCCTCACCGCCATAAAAGAAAAAGGTGTTAAAGCAGGGCTTGTTATTAAACCAAATACCCCAGCAGAAGCTTTGTTTAAATATCTTTCCCTCTGCGACCTTGTGCTTGTTATGACAGTGGAGCCTGGGTTTGGCGGACAGAAGTTTAACAACGAGATGCTAACTAAAATAAAAGATATCAGAAACGAAATAGAGAAGAGAAAATACAAATGCGAACTTGAAGTTGACGGCGGTATAGATAAATACACAGCGTCACTCGTTGCGGCGGCAGGCGCAGATGTTCTTGTTGCTGGAAGTGCTATTTTCGGGAAATCCGATAGGAAGAAAGCGCTGGCAGATATCAGAAATGCAGCGCTCGCTGTTGTTGATTTCGAGTAGTTTTAGTAGTTTTCTATTATATGAGCTATTGCATTGCTTTCAATTAATAGCTCGCCGTTTTCCAATAGATAGGTCGGTATAAACTTATCATTATAAACTTGCAGTAACAGCTCACCCGATAGCGTTTTAACAAGGTTGCTCAGAGCGCAGCCGGGTGTTAAGAGCAGAAGATAAGCACCATTTTGAGTATATAAGCTTGATTGCAAGATAAGAGGGAGTTTTGTCATAATAACTTCTTTAGTCACTAAAACAAGCTCCTCCAAAGTTTCAAAAACTACCAAGACAGGCGATAGTGCAGTTGAAACCTTTTCAGGTTTTCCAATAAAGTTAAAATAGACAATGCAACCGCCATCCTGCTCGGGATAAGTTTCAACCGAGAGTTTTTTGCCGGTTGTATCGATATTGTGCCGCTCACGGGCGGTATCGAGGAGCGACAAAAGCATCTCACGAGTGCTCTCTCCTCTCGAGGTGAGGTCATCATAGCAAAGACCATATGAAAAAAGTTCAAGAGAAGAGAGACAAACACGAAGTTTGTTCTCTGACATTTTTTTAATTTCCATCTTATAAGCCCCCTTTCTCACATTATACGCAGAGTGGGCGGCATTTGTTAAAGGAGTGGCAATGGCAAGAGGTTACAGTGGACACGGCAGTAAAACAGATAGCTTAAATAACATCGATAAGCAGTATTTTATTGCGCTATTACCGATTTTAATACTTGCGGTACTCTTCTATGGAAACCGTGTAATCTATAACATAGCATTTGTTTCGGTGGTGTGTTATGTTGTGGATTTGTTTTTGGTTTACTTGCGTGGACAGAGCTTATATTTTAAAGATATATCATCGGTGGTTTTGGTCATTACAATTGCAATGGCTATGCCGGCGTCAGCGTCTGCAAATTTATTGCTTACAGCATCGTTATTTGCAATAATTATTATAAAGCATCCGTTTGGCGGTCGTGGAAACAATATCTTTTCACTGGCGGCAGCAGGGTTTTCATTTGTGCTACTGAATTTCCCGACGGTATTTAACCACTATCCAGCTCCTTTTGATCATCAAACTACATATGTAGCAGGCGGGCAAGGGTTGTACAGCTCAACGCTCACCGTTCTAAACACAGGAGCGATGCCAACAACATCTATATTCGATATGCTAATCGGCAATCTACCGAGTGCGATGGGCGCTGGGTTTGTTTTAGTGGTATTGGCATCTGGCATTTATCTTGCATTTCAAAAAAGGGTAACACTCACGGTAACTTTATCGTTTGCGGTTGGATTATTTATTCTATCATCTATATTTAATAGAACAGACGGTTATTTTTTATCAGCAGGGCTATATGAACTACTCGGCGGATACACTCTATACGGTGCAGTATTTTTCGCAAGCGCAGTTGAACTTACGCCAAAATCGTTTGGTGGCAGAATAATTTATGGACTCGTGCTCGCTTCGCTTACCGTTTTGTTTAGAAATATAGGATACTATAACAGTGGCCTTTGCTTTGCTGTTCTTATCGCGAACAGTATAACTGACTTGTGCGACAGGGGAGCGAGCAGTTTAGAGTTTACTGTCGGCAGAGTGTGGAGGCGAGTGCATGGATAACAAAAAAAAGAGGATAAAATTTTCGCTGTTTCGAGTAATATCCGACAGTGCAGTTATAAATATAGGCCTTTCGATAACACCTATTGTCGTCGCTTCAACGGCGGGGTACGATGCGCTTGTTATATCGGGCGTTATGTGCTATCTGCTCTTTATAAATACAATTGCAGGACTTGTTCTTCGCGATTTAGTGCCAAAACAGTTTAACTATATAGTTTATACTTTCATCGCCGCATTTGCATATATACCGGTAGGGATGCTTCTTGAGAGGGAAATACCGCTTATAGTTGATAATATCGGAATATATCTACCACTGCTTGTTGTCAGCAGTATGGTTGTAGTTCAGGCACCAGGAACGCACAAGGAAAAAAGCATACTATATAAACTCGAGAGATTTTTCTCATTATCGATCTCGTTTACTGTTTTGTCGGTTATGGTTGGTATGTTGCGCGAATATATGAGCGTCGGCACTGTTTTCACAGTGAGCTTGCCGGTGTTGCACCGCTTTGCCTCAGCGGTCTATCCGTATGTTGGATTTGTAATACTTGCTTTTGTCTGTGCTGCTATGAAGTATTTAGAGAACAGAAGCTGGAAAAGCAGAATAAATGGCTGGAGGGATGAATAGTGTTTTTTGATACCCTCACGGGCTATATCTCGATAGTACTTGTTGCTATTTTGTTTGAAAATATTCTCTTTTCAAACGCACTCGGTATTGGTCGGATAATGTATATCACCGAAAAACCGAAACTTATGGTTGTTTTCACCATGCTCATAACAGTGGCTACAACCCTTTCTAATATCGCATCATTTTATATAAACGAGCTGTTTTTGGATAACTACAGCGAAACATTTCCATTTGAGCCGTTTTTATATGTCACAATGCTTATAGTAGTGTTTTTGATTATTACAATATTTATGAGGTATGTAATACCTGAAATATACAAAAAATATCACAGCATTATACCGCTTTCTGTATTCAACTGCGCAGTTTTGGGAACAATGATTTTAGCGGCACGTGGACAAGATGATATTATAGAGGTTATCTTAATAAGTATTGCAAACGGAATTGGTTTTTTCATAGCATCCGTCATAATAAAAGAGGGAAAGGCGAAACTCGCACAGTTAAACTGCCCTAAGGCATTTGTGGGCCTGCCCTCTGAGCTATTATTTATAGGCATTATTTCAATGGCACTTTTCGGGTTTAACAGAATTCTTTAAGTGGGTGAGTTAGATGGCAAAGCACAATAAAATAAAAAGGGGAAACAAGATTTACAAATCCTCTAAAAATCGAAATTTATACAAGGCTGTTAAAAATATAGCCATTGTTATGCTTTGCTTTGCGCTTATTGCAACAGGGTTCTTCCTCGGCGGCCCAATTCTTAACTATATGTTCGGCGAGAGCTCTATCCCAAGTAGTAGCGGAGATAACAGTAGTAGCAGTAGTAGTAGTTCATCTTCACAGAGCGAAGAGCCTGAAGCGCCAGTGGTGCCAGAGCTCCAGGAGCTTAATTTAACCGAGATAACACCGCAGAATTTCTTTAATATCGATACGATACAGTCATCGATTGACACAGCAAAAGCAGCGGGCAAAAACGGCTTTATAGTGACGATTAAAGATATCGATGGCAACATTTTCTATAACACAGAGAATGAATTTATCAGAGCGTTTGTCGGCGGAACTATTGCTCAAAACGAAATAGAGCCTATTATAGAGATACTAAAGCAAAACGATATGGTAGCGGTTGCGAGGGTGCAAGCGTTTAACGATAACACGGCGGCGGCAAAAAATGTTTCATCTGCTGTTATGTATCAGAATTCTGATACAATCAGGTGGATTGATAACTATGCAGACCAGGGTGGCAGAAGCTGGCTTAATCCAGCCTCAAGCGACAGTGTTCGATATATAACAGAGATATCAGCAGAGCTTGCGGCGGCAGGGTTCTATGGTGTTGCTACTGAGAATGTGAATTTCCCGACAGGTGTTGGCCTTTCTCTTGCGACCTATCCAAACCTCGATGAGCGCAGTTTTGATGCGGTTATAAACGAGATAAATAGTACACTTACAGAAACGATAAATGAAAACGGCGCACTCCACTTTACAGTGATATCAACTCAAGGATTTGCCGGAAACTCACCATCTCGGTATGGGGAGAATATAGAGTATAGTGCTGATGCGGTTATTATAAATCTATCGGACTATTATTACGGATTCCCGTACCAAATCGGTACTGATTTTTATGAGTATGTCGATGGTTCGAATATCGAAGCTATCGCAAACAGCGCCCTTGTGGCAAACGACTACACAGGGGAAACGATATTCCTATCAAGCGCTTGGCTTGAAGCGACAGTTGATAATTTTGCTTACGACTATTCGAGCATAACCGTTTTTGAGAGGTGATGGAAGTGGATCAAAAGATTTTTAAAAAGCGTACTTTCGGAGGCTTTGACCGCACAGAGGTCATAGCCTATATCGATGCGATAATTGCCGAGCGCAGTGAGATGCAAAAAGACTACGAATCTGAGATAAATGAGCTATCTGAAAATCTGCAAACACTTCTCGATATAAACAAAGAACTGCTCCAAAAAAACGATGAGTTAAAACTCGAAATGGCGAAAAGCAAGAGCCAAATTTCGGTCAATGAATCGACTATTAATAGGATGTATACCGAGTCGAGGGGACAACGTGAGGAGCATAACAGATTGCGCCTTGAGTACAACACCGCGCAAAATGATATAAACAAGCTTCGTGCAGAAAATGAAGAGGAAAAAAACAAGATAAATAGCCTTGAGCAGGAGATTGACAGCTTAAAATCGAGAGATGATGAATACAGCAAAAAGAGAGAAGAGCTGTATCTGGCTGCGAAATCTATGATAGACGAGGCAAAAGAAAAGGCGGTTTCAATCGAAAACGAAGCGAAAAACAGAGTTCGAACGATATCTGAGCAGAGTAAAGAGTATTCGCAGAGGCTCGAAGACGATGCGAGAAAAAATGCCAAAGAGATAGTAGAGAGGGCGAAAAAAGAGGCGGAATCGGTAGCGCATGCGGCGGAGATATCGGCTAAAAGCAGAGCGAGAATGCAGAGCCAATGGGTGAAAGATACCGTTTATAAGGCAAAACAGCAACAGGAAAACATAAAGACACAGAAAAAAGAGCTCGCAAAAGATTTTATAAAAATTCGCGAGAGTTACATATTGTTAGCAGATGATTTATATAAAAAAGCAAAGATTATCGATGATATGCAAAAAGGCGATTTTAGCATTTCTATCGGCAAAGATGAGAGTAGTGGTATAGTGACATCACTACTAAAAAAAGTTGAGGATATTTTTAATGTTTAAGAATCTTATTGATTTGAGCGATTTTTCAAAAGAGGAAATTAAGGGAATAATCAAAACGGCAAAAGGGTTTTATGCAGACCGTGAGAGTGGAGTGAACAGCGCTTTTGGCAAACTTATGGCGACCCTTTTTTATGAGCCGTCAACCAGAACAATGCTCAGTTTCCAAGCGGCAATGCAGAGAATTTCAGGTAGCATTATTGGGTTTGATAATCCGCAAAATAGCTCGGTTTCAAAGGGTGAGAACTTTAAAGATACAATAGAAGTTGTTTCTTCGTATAGCGATATTTTAGTTATAAGGCACCCGAGCGAGGGTGCGGCGGCAGCAGCGGCGCTCTATGCAAACTGCCCTGTTGTTAACGCAGGGGACGGGGGACATCTCCACCCAACACAAACACTCACTGATATGTTGACACTTGAAATAGAGCTCGGCAGAGTGAACGACTTAAAAATTGGTATCTGCGGTGACCTTAAAAACGGCAGAACGGTGCACAGTCTTGCGAAAGAGCTATCCGACTACGAGGGGAATAGCTTTGTGTTTATCAGCACAAAAGAGCTCTCTATGCCAAAATACATACTCGATATTTTGGATAATAAAGGCGTTTCCTATAGCTTTGCAACTTCAATTGAAGAGGTGATAGGCAAGCTTGATATCCTTTATATGACACGTATTCAAAAGGAGCGATTCGCAACCGAAGAAGAGTACAAAAAAGAGAGCGGAAAGTTCATTCTCGACTGTGAGAAGATGAAAGGCGCGAAGGAGAGCTTTCGTGTTTTGCACCCACTGCCGAGAGTCGATGAGATAGAAGTTTCAGTCGATGACGATAATAGAGCCGCATATTTCAGACAGGCGGAGTATGGTATGTATGTGCGTATGGCGCTTTGCTTGTTTCTGATGGGTAAGAGCGATGACAAGTCGTATGATATGCCCGTTTCAGATGTCTGTTGCAATAATCCACGCTGTATCACAGCGCATGAGGACTATCTACCAAAATTCAAGACAGCAGAGGGTAGTTGCTACTACTGCGAAAAATAATATGCGAGAAAAGGGACGGTTTTAGCCGTCCTATTTCACGGAGTTTATTGATTTTTATGGTGTGGTAAGGTCGACGAGTTTGCTAATATTAATGGTGCGATAAGGCCACCGTCCAGCACGACGCCCAGCGCCAATCTTGATGATCGCCGCCCTACAACAATGCCAAGTGCCATGCCACGACGCTCCCCGCCTCTTCGCAAGGTTCACCAAATCTTCGCAAGGACCGCCGCCCCGCCCCGAGGGGCTTTGCCCCTCGGCTATCTTGCTTGCATTGCAAGCAAGATAGCCCCGCAGGCTTTCTGCCTGCGGGCGGGGCGGCGGCGCCCAAATACTACAAACCAGCAAAAACCACCAACACCATTTTGCAAACCACCACGAACCACAAACAGCCGCAAACTTTAAAAAATTGCACAGCAACAGAGCTGCAAAAAATCCGCCGATGGTCGGTTTTTACTTAAAAAATTATCAGAGAGGTGAATTATGGCAAAAGTTTCAAAACTGCAATATATAATCCTTTTGTTTGCGATATTTTTGCAGAGCTTTGTATCTGTTTTCTCAAAACTTGCAGGTGGCAGTGAAACAACGCTCGGCTTTCTGCTCTATTACGGTGGCTCGCTCTTTATATTGGCGATTTATTCGGTAATATGGCAGTTACTGCTTGAAAAGGTACCGCTCTCAACGGCTTATATGTCGAGGGCGCTTATCTACCTGTTTATGCTTATCTGGTCGGTAGTTATCTTTGGCGAAGGGGTTAAACCCACACAAATTATCGGAGTTGCGGTGATTTTGTTCGGGGTTTATCTGAGTGTTCGAGATGAATAACGGAATTTGGCTCGGGCTCTCTGCTGTTTTCATAGCGGCAGTGGCGCAGATATTTCTAAAAAAACAGGCGACTAAACCCGCAAAAAACTTTTTTATGAAGTTTTTAAACTTCAATGTAATATTTGGGTACAGCTTAATGCTTATCTCAACGGTGTTAAATGTGCTCGCACTGCGCACCCTTGACCTTGGTATACTACCGGCAATAGAGGCGACAAGCTATCTGTGGGTACTGCTCTTCTCGGCTGTTTTCATAAAAGAAAAACCGACGAAAAACAAGATTTTAGGCCTTCTTGTTATCATCGGCGGAATAGTTATTTATATTTTATAGTTAAAAAACAGATGTGGTTAACCACATCTGTTTTTTTGTCTGTAAAACCGTTTAAACCGAAATATCTTTTTTAACAAAGACAATAGTCGCGCCAAGATAGGAAACAGTCGCGATTACTGCAAGAGCAATCATCTGCGGGATAACATTCTCGCCTGAAACGATAGCTGTCGCATCAAAGAGGGTGAACGGAGTGAAGAGGCGAAATGTTTCAAACATCGGGTCGGCAGAGGCAATCATATCGATAAGGTAGAAGATGGTGATAAGCCCACCGCCAAATAGCAGCGACTTTGAGCTCTCGTTAAATACTGCTGAGAAGAAGAATAGTATTCCCGATATTGCGATATGCAAAATTAGGAGTGCGATGTTTATATAGATATACTTTTGAAAATCGAGAAGTCCCGGGTGGAGTATTTCACAGGCGAAATAACCGGCCGTTGCAGAAACTAATAAAATAGCGAAAATCGAGCTTTTCAGGTATGATATTTTTGCTGAAATTATCTGAAGTCTTGGCACTGGAGAAGCGAGCAGTGTTGCCATATAACCTCTGTCAACCGACTGTGCGACAAGAGAATTTGCTGTGATTACCGAATAAATCATTGGGAAAACAACAAATATAAACCCGTAGAGATAGCTTGAGATAAATGAAGTGAGGTCGGTGCTGTCCCCTGTAAATCCAAAGGCGGAGAGCAGACCCTCAGGCAACTTCAAATCTACTAAGAGTTGCATTAAGTCTGGAGCTTCGGGATCGAACATGCCGAGTATTATAAAGAAATACATAAGCAAAATAGCTATAACTGCGATGGTGACTTTGTATCTTGAGCGGAGCTCTTCTTTGAAAATAGTTATCATGACTGCTCCTCCTTGTAAAAATGCATAAAGTGCTCTTCAAGGCTTTGGTTGGTTATATCAATATCTAAGATGTCGAGGGTTGCGAGTGTAGTCATCAGCTTATGATAATCTTTCCCTATAACGCCAAAAACTCTGTTTCCCAGAGCGTGAAGAGAAAACTCTCTACTGAATTTCTCTGCCTGATCTTCGCTTTTTAGTGTGACGGAAATATTTTTTTTGCGGCTCGCTTTCGCCTCTTCAATAGAGGAGAGTGAAACAAGTTTTCCGCTCTTTATTATAGCTGTGTTATCGCAACACCTCTCAACCTCATCAAAAATATGTGAGCTCATTAGCACGGTTTTCCCGTCTTCGCGAAGTTTTTTGATATAGTCGATAAATCTGTTTTGCATAATAGGGTCAAGACCGCTTGTAGGCTCATCGAGAATAAAAAGACTCTCATCGCCCATAAAAGTGCTTACAAGTGCGACCTTTTGCTTTGTTCCTTTGCTCATCCGCTTTATTCTTATCGAGGGGTCGAGGTCGAAATAGTGAAGGAGTTCATCTC
>CAYJJJ010000010.1:0-19688 GCA_964370465.1 uncultured Oscillospiraceae bacterium | reverse complement strand
TCTTTTGTGAGATTGCTTATTTTTATAACCTCTGACATAAATCTCCCCCATAGTTTTGTTTTGTGAAATTATTTAAGGGTTGTATTGCGTTTGAAAATGAAATTTTGGGGACGCTGAATAATTTGCTTTCTTGTAATATAATAACATAAAACGTTTCAAATTTAAAGTGATGTTTTTTGGTTTAGGTAGAGCGAAAAATTGGTTTAATTAAGCTTTGGAAATGCTACTAATCAATAGAAAAAACACGGTAACTGTGATATAATTATAATAAGTTTTATGCGGTAAAATTAAAAAAGAGGAGGGATTTTTTGTGAAAAGGAAAAATTTATGGCTTGTTTTGGCGGTTATTTTGGCGGTATCTCTTGTCGGGTGCGGTAGCGACGACTTTTCAAGTGACACAAGGTTAAGCGATAGCGAAACAAACAGTGTAGAGAGTGGTTCTGTGGAAGATAGCGAGGAGGCGTCGTCAGAGAGTGATAGTGAAGATGGCGGTGAGAGTTCTCTGCTTAAAAGTGCTATCGTTACTGATGGCGAGCATAATGTTTCGGGCGAAATTTTTATTTATAGTGATAACACGCTTGTTATAGAAAATTTCACCTACGACGGAAAAGCCCCTGATACATATATAGCGCTCGGTCATCACGATGGAGGCAAATTTGTTCTCGGCGAGGTTGTGAGCGAGATAATAGTTGATGCTTATAGCGGCGAAGAATACAGTATAGAACTGCCAAGCAATTTAGATATAGCTGATTACGATGCGGTTTCTGTCTACTGTCTTGCGTTTGGTGAGAATTTTGGTTCGGCTGATTTAAAATAGAAATGGAGGTTTGCGTGAAACTAATAGTTGAGAACATTACAAAGAAATTTGATAAGCAGACGGTGCTTGACAGTGTATCGTTTGAGTTTTCACAGGGAAAAATCTATGGTCTGCTCGGCAAAAATGGAGCTGGAAAGACAACGCTTTTCAACTGTATAAACGACGATTTGAAAGTTGATGAGGGGCGGTTTCTCCTTAATAATAACGGTGTTATAGCACCTCTCACGACATCGGATATTGGGTATGTGCTATCGACTCCTGTAGTGCCTGATTTTCTAACTGCAAGGGAGTTTTTGAAATATTTCCTCGATATAAATAGGGGAAAGATAACAGAAATCAAAGAGATTGATGAGTATTTCAACCTTGTATCAATTGAAGAGAGGGACAGGAACAAACTGCTAAAAGACTTCTCTCACGGTATGAAAAATAAGATGCAGATGCTTGTCAATATTTTGATAAGTCCTGCTGTTCTACTGCTCGATGAGCCGCTGACATCGTTTGATATCGTTGTGGCAGAGGAGATGAAAAACCTTTTGAGAAGTATTAAAAAAGACGGGATTATCATCTTTTCAACGCATATTATGGAGCTTGCATTTGATTTGTGCGATGAAATAGTGCTTTTAAACGACGGTAAACTAACGCTTATCGACGATGACGTGCAGAATAATGCTGAGCTTAAAGATAGGGTTTTGTTGGCACTTCGAGGGGATAACGATGACAAAGACGATTAAAACCCTGCTTTCGCTTAAAATAACATATGTGATAAACGGTATCTTTTATTATTTGAAAAAAACGCCGTTAATTAAGAAGATTGTACCTGATTTTCTGCGGGACAGCGGTGGGCTGAAAACTGCTATTACAATAGCTTCGTATATACTGATGCTTGTGAAATCGGTGGCGTTTAAGTTTATCTATCTGTTTTTCTTTTTTATGATGCCTATCTCGTTTATGCCTGATGCTTTGAGCCTCAAAAGCGTTCTACATATTTTAATAAGCACAACAATTATCGGTGCTGGAATGAATTCAAAGTATTTTGAGGTGAACACTGCGAAATATTACGGTGTTGTTCTCTTGCGAATGGAGCCCCGAGGATACTATATCGGCGAATATTTCTATTATATATTCGAGTTGTTTGTCGGGTATATTATCTCGTTTGGTGCGGTGGCTATGCTGCTTGATGGAGTGTTTTTGCCGACACACGAGATGCTTGTTTTAGCGGTGGTTATGCCGATATTCACAGTTCTTATAAAAAATATCTATATCGCATACAAGCTTTCAGATTTTATCAAAACTGGTATATTTGAGAGCGGAAATAAAGTTACAGTGAAATCGGTAATTCTACTGGCAGCTATACTAATCGCTGGGTATCTTCCACCTCTTCTCGGTTATTCGTTGCCGCTCTTTGGGTTTGCGTTGGTGGCGTTGGCGGCGGTTATTTTAAATATTCGTGCGATAAAGACGATATACCGCTTTAAAGAATATGGCTACCTCACAAAACAGCTCTATTTTGGGAATTTGGCTATTTTGACAGGAGCAAATACAAAATCTTTAGTTGCAGAGAGCTACAAAAAGCAGATTGATTTAAACACCGAGATAACTAGCGATAAAACAGGACATGCATATCTAAATGAGATATTTGTAAGGCGACATAAAAAGGTGCTTACAAAGTCTGCCAATATTATTTCAATTGCAGCGGCGGTTGTTCTTATAGCGGCGGCGGTATTTGCCGATATGAGCACGGATTTTGCGGCTACTGTGTCGGAGCTTATCCTGAACAATATGCCTATTATGCTGATTTTCCTATATTATCTAAACAGAGGACAGGGGATTACACAGAGTATGTTTATAAACTGCGACAATGCTCTGCTAAGCTATAACTTCTACAAAACACCCTCGGCGATTTTAGGGGTGTTTATTGAGAGGCTAAAGTCGCTTGTTTTAATAAATCTTCTGCCGGCAACGGTGATAGGGGTTGGAACTTCGCTTGTTTTGCTTATGTCGGGCGCTGATATAGAATGGTATGTGTATTCGATAATTATCCTCACTGTAATGGCGATGTCGGTGTTTTTCTCGGTGCACTATTTGGTTTTATACTATCTTTTGCAACCATATAGCGACGGACTATCTATAAAAAATCCTATTTACATGGTGATTTCAGTTGTGACATATTTAGTTTGTTGGCAGGCGCGTGAATTAAGCCTTAGGACTTTAGATTTCGGAGTTATGGTAATAGGGTTTACGATTGTTTACATAGTTGTTGCAATGATTTTAGTATATAAATTAGCGCCGAAGACGTTTAGGTTAAAGTAGAAATTAGGCACTGTAATAAAGACTGGAAGTGTGGGCAGATACGTTTGGCAGGATTCGTGTGATTTGAGCAGGGCGAGGGTTTTTTGCAGTTTGTGTAAGCGCTGAATTTCTTATGCAGTTTGTGTAAGTGCTGATTTTCTGCTTCGGTTTGTGTAAGCACTGATTTTCTGTCGGGCGCCGCCGCACGCATCCGCGTGCGGCATATAGAAACACCAAAGCCCACGGCTTTGGTGTTTCTATATGCCAAAACCGCCTTCGGCGGTTTGGCGGCGCCCGCCCGAAAACAGCGTCCGAAAACAGCGTCCGAAAAATTCAAAAATCCCCCCCAAAAAACATAAAAAATCCCAAAAACCAAAACACAAAAAAGCCGATGTGATTAATCACATCGGCTTTAAACTATTAATTTAAAACAAATAAGCTTAAAATTACAAACAATAAAACATCTGGTATCAGCGCTACTTTAGCGATAAAAGATAGCTAACTATTTTTTCAGCTACTCTTTCAACATCCGTTTCGATAACCACTCCACCGAGTTTTTTTGCCTCCATCGGCATTCCGTAGACGACAGAGCTCTGTTCATTTTGTCCTATAGTATATGCGCCGTTTTTTCTCATAGAAAGCATACCGCGTGCCCCGTCATCACCCATTCCGGTGAGGATTACACCTATTGCGTTTTCTCCCGCCGCCATAGCGACCGAGCTAAACAGCACATCGACCGACGGACAATGCCCTGATACTTTCGGGCCGTCATAGCAGTGGACCGAATAGTTGCTTCCAACCTTCACTACCTTGACCTGTTGTTTTCCACCGGGTGAAATAAGGCATAACCCAGGTCTTAAAAAATCGCCGTGTTTTGCTTCGCGAACTTCAAGAGCTGATAGTTTGTCGAGTCGTTTTGCGTACATATCAGTGAAGACCTCCGGCATATGCTGGGTAATGATAATACCCGGTGCAGTTGCCGGAAGCCTTGTAATAACTTCCAATATCGCTTCTGTACCGCCAGTTGAGGCGCCAATAGCGACAAGCATATTTTGTGCGCGTTTAGAAAATGCTATTTCTGTTATCGGTAACACTCCTTTAGTTAGGCGTAAATTCACCTACGACTAAAAACTAAAACTTTTAAGGTTTTCTATATGTTGCGGAGGCGGTGAACTTATAGTTTGTAATATTTTCAGATATTACCTCACTATGACCTATAAATAAATATCCTTCAGGATTTGTTGCATCGTAGAATCTGCGAGTTAGCGCATCTCGTGTGTCTTTGTCGTAGTAAATCATAACGTTTCTACAGAATATAACATCAAACTTCAGCTTAAATGTTATAGGGTCCATAAGGTTGAATCTGCGGAAAACTACATTCTTCTTTATCTCGTCCACAACTTCATATCGGCCATCGTCCCGAAGATGAAAATATTTTTTGAGCATATCTTTTGGAAAATCCCGAAGACCGTCCGCTGGATAAACACCTTTTGTTGCGGCACCAAGGGCGCGCAGAGATATATCGGTCGCAAGAACTCTTATATCCCACCCAGACTTCCCTCCAAAATGCTCTTTTAAAAGCATTGCGAGGGTGTAAGGCTCTTGGCCTGAACTGCAACCAGCACTCCAGATGCCGAGCACCTTGCTACCTTGTTTTTTCTTCTCAAGATATGGCAGAACAATATTTTTGAAATACTCAAAATGGCTGTTTTCACGCATGAAATAAGTATAATTTGTTGTGACTTTGTTTAGATACTCATCCATTGCCGCTGAATCTTTTGTAGTAGTAATGAAATCAACATACTCAGAAAAACTGCTAAATCCACGCTGGGATATAACATTTGTAAGTCTGCTTACAAGCAACTGCTGTTTTTTTTCAAGGTCAAGACCAAACTTCACCTTGGTAAACGATGCGAGTTTATTGAAATCTTTATCAGTTAGATTTTGCATATCTTCTCCTAATACTACTCGGGCTTAAACATCGAAACAACATCAAGCCTTAAAACGACGGTTTCATCTTCAAGAGATACCATAGATTCGGTTAGTGCGATATGGTTGTCAATAGGTATTGGGCTAAACTTCGATAGATCAATATCGATAACCTGTAAAACCGAATCGACTACTATACCCATCATAAGATCTTCGTGTTCGAGTATAACAACACAAGTGTTAGAAGTTGGTTCTGCAAAGGGTTTGTTCATTCGCAGTCTTAAATCAATTATCGGGACAATCTGTCCGCGAAGATTAAGAACACCTAAAATATAGTCGGGAACGGTAGGGATACTGCGAACAGTATAGCTTGGGATAATCTCTATGACATTATTAGTGCTAATGCCAAATACAAGATCGTCCGACATAAAGGTTAAAAATCTCTCTGTAACAACGGGAGGAGCTTGGTTTAGGGCGTCTGCTACTTTTGTTTCTTCGTACATAGTAAATTCCTCCTTATACTTTGTGGTGCAGATTTGAGTGAATATTGTTAATGTCGAGAATTAGGCTGATATTTCCATCACCGAGTATAGTACAGCCACTGATACCGACATCTTTAACTTTATAGTTGTTGAGATAAGGAGGTAGTGGTTTAACAACAACCTGTTGCTCGCCGATAAGCTGGTCGACAAATAGGCAGTAGGAGCGGTCGCCCGTCTCAACCCAGATGACAATTCCATCGTCAATAGTGGTTTCGCTTCCAAGTCCGAACTTATCAGATAGCCTGACAACTGGATAAAATTCACCCATGCATTTTAGCATCTCGTTGTTTTCAGCGTCTTTTATAATATCCTCGCCGCTCGCCTTAAACGACTGCTTGATATTCGCTATCGGGATGGTGAATATATGGTCGCCTACCGATATCTCCATACCGTTTACAATAGCGAGTGTTAGCGGAATTTTAAGGGTGAACTTCGAGCCTTTTCCCTTTTCGCTCTCGAGTGTAACTGTGCCGCCTATAACCTCGATATTCTTCTTAACAACATCGAGTCCAACACCACGTCCTGAGTACTCAGTGACCTGAGCGTTTGTTGAAAATCCTGGTAGCATAAGCAGCTGGAGAATTTCTTTCCTGCTATACTCTTCAGGCGCTTTGGTGAGAACACCTCTGTCGATTGCCTTCTCAAGAATCGACTCGTGGTCCATGCCCTTGCCGTCGTCCTGAATAGAGATAACAACCTCACTGCCTGTGTGCTCTGCCATAAGAATAATTTCGCCCTGTTCACGCTTGCCGTTTGCAAGTCGGTCGGTGACATTGCTCTCCATAGCATGGTCCATAGCGTTTCGGACGATATGCATAATTGGGTCTGCTATATTATCGACAATAGTCTTGTCAACTTCTGTATCTTCACCGACAATAGTCAGTTTAACATCTTTGCCAAGCGACTTTGTCATATCGCGTACTATACGGTTCATCTTCTGGAAAACACCAGAAACAGATACCATTCGAAGCGACATCGAGATATCCTGTAAATCGTCAGTTAATTTGCGAAGTTGTCTTGTTGATTTAAGGAAGCTATCGAGGTGCGCTTTTTCTATACCAGTAGTTGATGCTACCATCGACTCGCTGATAACAATCTCTCCGACAACAGCCATAAGCTGGTCGAGTTTAGATAGGTTTACAGAGATAAGGCTCTGCTTTGTGGGTGTTGCATTTTTCGCAGGTGCATCGTTTTTCGCTGGTGCTTTTTTCGCCGGTTTCTCGGCTTTTGGTGGTTCAGGTGCAGGTGCTGCTTCTGCCTTTGGTGCCTCTGCTTTTGGCGCTTCTTTTTTAGCGCCGCCGCCCATAGATTTACCAGCAGCTTCAGCTTCATCAAGTGTTTTTGGATTAACGACAGGCTCAATAGAATGGATATTAGCTTGTCCTGTAAGAGTGTCTATGGCAGACTGCAAGTCCTCTTCGTTTGGTAGACCGACATAAAAACCATCGGTTGCGATTTCGTCCATACGAGAAGAGTTTGTTTCAACATCATCTGGATAAAACTCAAAGTCAAATCCAGCTTCATTCATAGTGTTGACAACCATAAATGCACGCAGATGCTCCATTCCACAGTCTTCATCGAAGAAGATATGTAGCGCATAAGGTGAGCCAAACGGAGGGTAACTGCCACTCTCTCCGCCAGCTGGTGCGCTCTCGCCACCTGTCACTTCAGTGGGAGCGGGCGCTCCTTCGCCTGTAATTTTATGAAGTAGGCCGTCGATATCGCTGATAAAATCGGCGACATCATCATCGAGAGGTGTTCCCTCCTCGACCTTCTGCAAGTCTTCACGGAGTCTGTCGGTGCATTTGAACAGCATGTTGAAAAGCTCGCTTTTCAGATTGCTGTCAAACCCGTCCATACCGTTTTCGCGAATCTCGAAAAAGAGATCCTCAATATGATGGGATATCTCCATCAACGGCTTAAACTCCATCATTGCAGACGAGCCTTTTATAGTATGCATACTTCTAAAAATTTCGTTTACATCGTCGACAGTAAATTCGCCAGTCTGTTCTGTGTTTAGCAGAAGTTCGTCCAAACGCTCGACTAAAGAGTTTGATTCAAATAGATACGTTTCAAGTAAATTGTCCATAATTTCCCCTCACACTAAGAATTAAACAAAAACATTGCATTGAAATAATAAGATGTATATAATATCATTATAATATATTTATTTGAAAAAAGGAACTATAAATTTTAAAGGTGATAAAATGGCGAATATTTTAAAGGTTACAGTGCCTGTAAACGGGTATGAAAACAGCAATTATCAGCGTCCAAATGCTCCTAAAACCGCAGATCCTGCCATTCAGGGGCCTATTACTCCAGATAAGGTTTCAAAGCCTGACGCCAGAAGTGACTCTGCACAGGAGCAAAATGTTGCGATGAAGTTTCGCTATGAGTCGAACTTTGAGAACTTTATGCGCCAGATTAATACGATGCCGAGTTTATCTCAGGAGCTTTCAAGGTTTTTTCTTGAGATGAGTGCAACATATGCGCAGTCGGGGCTCTCGGGTGACTTTGCTGAGCAGATTGCATCTTTCATAGAGATGACGAAACTATCCGCAGAGGAGCTTCTTGCTTTCATGAGGAATGCAGGTGGTGCGTCGGTGAGATTTAACGGCGCATTCTTCACCCTTCTAAACCAGGCGATGCAAAATTCACAGTCGCTTGAGTTTCGCCAGTCGGTGCTTGAGTTTTTGCGTAGGTATGTCGATATGGCAGAGGGTTCACACATACTGAACAATATTAAAACCACCCTTGACCAGATAGGTATTCGTATGTTTGCGCCACACAAAGATGCACTTTCTGAGCTTGCGGGCCAGATGAGGTATTTCGGCGGCGGCGAGGGAGCTAATCTCTCGACCCTCAAAGATGGTATAATGCCTCTGCTCAACAGATATATAAGCAGTTTCCACGACAGAGGAGATTTAAGGGAACTTGTAGCGATGCTTGCGTCGTATGTTTCAAGGCTTGAAAACGGCGGACAAGATAGAGTTATGGATGCGTTTTTGCAACTTATGCGTTTTCAGTCGATGCAACAGACATTTGCAGATTTCGACCCAGCGCTCCTCTTCACTGTTTTGCAGAACACCGAGTTTGAGAAAACAGGCAGAGAGCAGAGTTGGATGAAAGGGCTTACCGATATGATTGAATCGGGTCTTGCGTCAAACGCTTCTGCCGAAACAAAAGAAGTGCTTAAAAATCTAATGCAGTCAATCCTCTTAAACGAGAGCGTGTACATGCCAGTTCTCCATATGATGCTCCCGATGACCGTTGAAGAGCGCCTGACCTTCTGCGAGATGTGGATAGATCCAGATGCCGATGCGAAAAACAGAGCGGAAACAGGTGCGAATACCGTTCAAGGGCTTGTTAAATTTGATATTGCGCAGCTTGGGTTCTTCGATTTGTTTTTTATAAATAAAGGCGATGACCTAAAGATGCAGATAGGGTGTCCAGAGGGGCTCTATGACGATATCGATACAATTCGCGAGGATATCAAAAAGATAGTTGCAACCCATGGATACTATGCCGATGAGCTTTTTGTCGATTGCACGACCGAGTCGATACCGATATCGGAGGCGTTTCCAAAAATATTTGAGAGGGAGAATTCTATAAATGTCAGCATTTAATGATATACTAAATCAAAAAGCAGTTGCCCTCTCATATAATGAGTCAAATAATGCGGCGCCCATTATAGTTGCTTCAGGGATGGGGCATCTTGCGATGAAAATTGTCGAAGTTGCAAAGGAGAGAGGCATTGCCGTTTACGAAGACAATTCACTGGCGACAATTCTAACCCAGCTCGATCTCGGAACGCCAATACCAGAAGAGCTTTATGCGGCGATAGTGGACATCTATGTCTATTTTCTAAACTTCAAACCGAAAGCGCTCCGTGAGGCAGAAGAGGCGGCGAAGGCTGAGGAGAGCCTGCGGTTAAATACTAAAATAGGAGATACCGACTTTAGGATAGGGGAAGAGCAAGACAAGATTTCTGATGAAAATATCGACATAAATTAAAGAGTGAATAAACTGTATATTTTTTTCAAAAGTTGCAGTGAAAACAGTAAGGATAATTGCTTGTTTAATTAGGGTTTCTACATTAAAATATTAGACAAATACTAAACGCCAAAACAGTCGCACTGCTTCGGCGTTTTTAATTACTCAAAATATTGACGGCGCTCCATCTGGCGCTTAAATACAAAGTTTCTTATAGCGGACTCTGATGAGGAAGAAAGTCTTTTGAACTTGCAGCCGTATCCATAGCCTGCTTCTGGGGATATTTCATCAACTCGAAGTATAGTTGATGTGAGGTCAAACATTTTACCTCCGGGTAACGACAGTCTAATAGAGATATCCTGTTTGCTCGGGAATTTAAACAGCGAGGTTACATAGATGCCTCCAGCGCTCAAATTTGTAGCAATTCCTTTGACCATGTTATCACGAATTAATTTTTTCTCTTCTGAGTCATCGGGGACAACTATTTCAATTGGTATTTTTATCTCAAGTGGCAGTTTGACATTAATTTTATAGTCGTCACGACGCTCAAGCGCTGAAAGACGAGTGTGCGCATGGCAATCTATAGTTACTATAGGTTTGCCGCTCTCAAAGTTCTTTTTGGGATTTGATAGCGAACAACGATATGATACAAGCCCATGTACCTCATCTAAAAAAGTTACATCTGCCTCAGAATCGAGATTATCTATGTAACGCTCATCAAAAAGCAATACCGATTCATCTCCGTCCATTCTCACAACTTTTGCCTTGCATACTTCAACATCATTTGAAACCTTGTGAAGTACGGCACTTTTACAATGTGTCAATTTCATCCAAAACACAACCCCGCTCTTTTTTTCTAATGTAAATATTATACTATAACTTGTACCAAGTTTACAATAACAAAATTTAATATACATTAATTTTAGATAAATCGTTTATTTGTAAAATTATGTATTTTTTTGCACCAATATATAGAAAACTATTGAAATTTGCAGTTTAAAAGATTATAATTATAAGTAATAAAATGCGATAGGTATCTATTGTATCTCGAAAGGAGATATTATGGCAGGAATTGAAACTAATAATATATCTTTGTTGACGAAAAGCTTAGATTACTTATGGCTTCGTCAATCGGTGACTTCTGATAATATATCAAATGCAGAAACACCTGGATTTAAGGCTGGCTATGTCGATTTCGAGAGCAGCTTCAAATCAAGACTTGATGCCGCCTTAGCAACCGAGAACAAAAGCGATATTTCCGATGCGATTTTAGGAAGTAGTGCGAGAATCGGTGAGTCGACCGCAGAGGGCACACGACTTGATGGCAACAATGTAAATGTTGAAATCGAGATGATAGAGCTTATGAGAAACTCGCTTCAATACCAATATGCACTAAGCGCAGTGACGAGTGAGCTGTCAAGGCTAAATGCAGTAATAAAAGGTCAGTAACTGAAAGTTAATATGATTTAAGACAGGGGGCTTTATGAATAACATTACACCAATTACAAGAATTACAACCTTTGAAGAGCTTACAAAGACAGGGCAGATACAAAATAATGATGGGAGCAGCTTATTTGGGAGCATCTTCCAAAATGCAATAGACGATGTTGTTGCCGCTGAGGAAAATGTTGCGCATAAAGAATACCTTTTGGCAACAGGACAGCTCGAGGACGGTCATACATTGACTATCGCAACAGCACAGGCACAGCTGAGCATTGATATGCTCATACAGCTTCGAAACCACACCGTTGAGGCTTACAACGAACTACTGAGAATGAATATCTAATTATAGAGTGTAGATATGATTATTCACGATTGATTTAAGCGTGATTTAATATAGGGAAGTATTTAATGGATAATTTTGTTGAGAAAGCCAAGGAGATATTTGCAAAAGGATATGCAAATATCAAAAAATTGCTCGGAGGCGGTAGCGGAAAATATATTATAGGTGGCTTAGCTCTTATAATAGCGGCAGTGGCCGTCGCTGTGATTATTAATAATAGTGGGTATAGTGTCCTTTTCACCGGAATGACCGATGAAGAGGCTATTAGTATTGTAGCGAAACTCCAAGAGGACGGGATAGACTATAAATACGATGGCGATGGCGAAATTCTTGTAAGTGATGCGCAGGTTGATCAAGCGAGAGCGAACCTTGTTGTCGAAGGATACCCGAAAAGCGGTTTTTCATATGGTACATATATAAGTAATGCCGGAGGTATGACTACCGACAGCGAAAAACAACAATACGAGCTTTATGATTTGCAGGACAGAATAGCTGCAACAATAAGGCTGTTTTATGGCGTCCACGATGCGAAGGTAACAATAGCACTTGCAGAAGAGGAAAGATATGTTTTAAGTGATATTGATGTACGGGATACTACCACAGCTTCTGTAACTGTTATAATGGATAATTTCGGTAGCCCGACAGCTGAACAGGTTGTCGGTATTCAGCATCTATTATCGACAAGCGTTACAGGCCTTTTACCTGAGAACGTAGGCGTTTTTGATGGGAATGGTCAGGATGTTACACAGGTTGTAAGCCAAAATGATGCGATAACCGATGAAACACTCGCCCGTCAGCTCGAGCTTGAATACGCACAGAAGATAACCACCATTCTGCCATATGCAGATCCCGGTGGTATTCGTGTTGCTGTAAATGTTACTCTTAATACCGACGACGTTATAAAGGAAATAATTACATATACAACGCCAAACCCAACAGATAATGACGACGGGAAAGGCATAATCGATACAGAAACTTATGATACCGCAACAGAGGGCGGTGAGATAGAGGGCGGCGAAGTTGGCACTGAGGAGAACGCTGAGGCGCCAAACATAACCGAAGATGAAACAGACGAAACTTCTATACTATATGACAGCGCTACACGTGAATATCTTGTAAATCAGATGATAGAGCAGATTGACCAGGGTGAGAATTATGTTGAGGATATAACTGTTTCGGTTGCTCTCCATCCAAATGACACGATAACTGCAAAACCAGTCGCAGATATTAAAAATGCAATTGCCTTAGCAGTTGGTATACCGCTTGATGTAGCAGATGATAAAATATTCATTTCAATTGACCCGTTCAACGACTCGCTGATACCGGATAGTCCGATTGAAGATGTTATCAACACCCTGTTTGGGCTTGATCCAATGATGATAGCGATTATTGGCGGTGCTGTTGCACTACTTCTAATCATATTTATTATCATAATGCTTATCCTCGGTGGTAAGCGCAAGAAGAAGAGACTTGCAGTGGCAGCGGCGGCAGAAGCGGAAGCGGCGCTTATGGCACTCGGTAAGATGCCAGTGCTTGAGCTCACTCCAGAGCTTATGTCACAGCAAAACGATAGAAGCCACGAACTCCGTGAAACTATACGCAAATTCTCAGAAGATAATCCTCAGATTTCAGCGGAGATGATTAAGAGTTGGCTAAATGGGGGTGAGAGCAGTGGAAGTTAATAATGCAGCAGTAGTTGCCGATATCAGCGCAAAAACGATAAGTCTGCCAGCGGCGAGAAAAGCAGCTGTTGTTATAGCGGCGCTCGGTGCTGACAATGCCTCAGGGGTTTATAAATTTTTAGGCGAGGAAGATGTTGAGCGATTAACATTAGAACTTGCAAAGCTCGGCCATGTGACAACAGAAGAAACTGAAGCGGTGCTTGATGATTTCTATAAGTCGTGCCTTACTCAGAAGGTTGTTACCGACGGCGGTATTGAGTATGCAAGGAGCATTCTTGAGAAAACTTATGGCGAAGAGGTTGCAAATGAGCTTCTAAAGAAGATGACGAAATTCCTAAAAACACGCTCGTTTGACTTTTTATCTAAAACCGATACGCAAAATCTATATTCTATTATATCGAGAGAGCGCCCACAGGCTATAGCGCTAATTCTCTCTTATGCAGACCCAACCCAATCGGCGGCACTGATAGCGGAGCTACCAGAAGAGAAGAGGTTGCAGGTTGTTGAGGCGATAGCGCAGATGGAGAGTGCATCTCCTGAGATTATAAAGCTTATTGAAAGTCAGCTTGTTAAGAAATTCGATAACGTACTCACAACAGATTTTACAACTGTTGGCGGTATCGACTACATAGCGGACGTTATGAACCATATGGACAGAAGCAGCGAAAAATATATCTTCGACGAGATGGCAAAAGAAAATCCAGGCCTTGCCGAAGAGATTCGCAAGAGAATGTTTGTGTTCGAGGATATCCTCGCTATGGACAATCGCTCTATCCAGCGCTTTATCCGCGATTGCGATACCAAAGATGTCGTCTACTCGCTTAAAAATGCAAACGAAGAAATTCTCAATGCATTCTACTCAAATATGTCTACTCGTATGGCTGAAACCATCAAGAGTGACCTTGAAGTCACCTTTAACCTACGTCTACGTGATGTTGAGGAAGCTCAACAGAGAATCGTCGGTATTATCAGGCGTCTTGAGGAAACAGGTGAGATCGTTCTCGGTAAGGGTGGGGATGATATAATTGTATAAGGTCATTAAGGGTGAAAACCAAAACGATAAGAATATTAAAAATTATCAGCAATTTATGGATTTTCTCAAAACCCTTCCGACAGAAGATGTAGAGGAAGAGGTATTTGAAGGTCAAGATACTGGTGATACAACTAAAGTTGGTAGCGAAGATGATATAATCCAAGCGGCGATTATTGCGGCAGAGGAAATGGCGATAAATGCAAGGGAAAAAGCACAGCATATCATGGAAGCGGCAAGGCAAGAGGGCGAAAAACAGGGTAAAGCAGAAGGTTTTGACGCTGGATATGCCGAGGGAATGAAAAAAGCTGAAAACGAAATGGAACGACGGCTAAACGAAGAACGTCAGTTAATTGCATCAGAGGTAGCCGCAGATATCAAAGCATTTTCCGATGAGCGAGAAAAAATGATTGAGTATTATATCGATGATTTAAAGGAAATTGCTCTTGCGATTGGTGAGAAGATAGTTCAAACTTCTCTTCGTTCGTCGGCAGAGGTAGTTGAGCGGATGATTATAAAGGCTACCGAAAAGATGAAAAAGGTTGGTTGGGCGAAAATCTATATTGGCGGCAGTGGTGTCGGGAGTGAAATTCAAGGAGATACAGATTTTCTTAAAAGTCTAAGTCATATAGCGAATAATGTGAAGATTGTTATTATTGATGAAGATGAGCCGGGCACATGCATTGTTGAAACACCTGAGGGTATTCTCGATATCAGCATTAAAACTCAGCTTGAGAATATCAAAGAGATACTAAACAACGCAAGACTGTAATCAGAAGTCAGATACCAGAATTCAGGTTGTAGAGGTCAGATATGTAGGGGCAGATTCTATATCCGCCCGCAGACAGATAGAACGAAACTTTTAGAGCAGACACAAAAAAGGAAAGAATTATGCTAAATAAGATGCCGGCGATGATAAAAAACGCCGATACGGTGAGTCACATAGGGAAAATTGAAAATGTCACCGGAATATCTATGGTGGCATCGGGCGGAGGAGCCAATATCGGCGATATCGTTCTAATCTACAACGAAGAACAAAAAAAGCAGATACCAGCGGAAGTTGTTGGGTTCGAGGGCGATAAAGTTCGTCTTATGGCATACGAAAACACACCTGGAATCGGAACTGATAGTTTTGTTCGAAACACCAAAAAGCGCCTTAAAATCCCAGTGGGACAGTTTTTGAAAGGGCGAATTATAGATGCTCTGGGAAACCCTATAGATGGGCTCGGAGAGTTTACAAGCAGCAGACACTATTTTGTTGAAAACCCACAGATAAACCCGCTATCAAGACCACCGATAACAGAAAAACTACACCTCGGTGTAAAAGCTATAGATGGCGTTAATACGATAGGCAAAGGGCAGAGGATAGGAATATTTGCAGGAAGCGGTGTCGGTAAAAGTACATTGCTTGGAATGATAGCTCGAAATGTCGATGCTGATATAAACGTAATAGCACTTGTCGGAGAGCGTGGGAGAGAGGTTCGGGAGTTTGTCGAGAAGGACCTCGGTCCCGAGGGTATGAAAAAATCAATACTCGTTGTCGCAACCTCAGACCAACCGGCGATGCTTCGCCAGAAATGCCCACTAGTCGCAACAACAATAGCGGAGTATTTCAAAGACCAGGGCAAAGATGTTCTTCTGATGATGGATTCGCTGACGAGATTTGCAATGGCACAGCGCGAGATAGGACTTGCAACAGGAGAGCCACCGGTGGCAAGAGGATATACCCCTTCCATATACGCAGAGTTTCCAAGGCTTCTTGAGAGGAGCGGAAACTTCGAGCGAGGCTCGATAACTGGAATATATACTGTACTTGTCGAAGGTGACGACACAAACGAGCCGATATCAGATACCGTTCGAGGTATACTTGATGGACATATAATACTAAGCCGAAAACTCGCAAACAGAAACCATTTCCCAGCAATTGATGTTTCATCGAGCATATCGAGGCTTATGGTGAATATAGCGGATGATAAACACAAAGCGGCGGCATCAAAACTGCGCGACTACTTAAGTATCTACGAGCAGAACGAAGACCTTATTTCAATAGGAGCATACAAAGAGGGGAGCAACCAGCGACTCGATGAAGCCATGAAAAAAATAGACCGAATAAACGGCTTTCTAAAACAGGAGATTGAAGAGGACTTATCGGCAGAAGATATTCTAAAAGAGCTTGAGAGCTCGATTGTGTAAAGGTGAAGTATTTTGAAAAAGTTTAAGTTTTCGCTTGAAAAGGTTTTGAACTACAAAACCCAGATTGAGGATAATCTCAAAGGTGAGTATGCAGAGATTGCAAAAAGGGTTTTAGAGCAAGAAAAACTAATACAGGGACTTGAAGATAACATAACAGATACCCTGTTTGCAATCGAAGAAGAGAAAAGCAAGGGGTTTGACCTCTCGAAAATTCAGATGTGCGAAGGCTATATAGAGATGCTTCGAACAAGAATAAAAGCGGAAAACAAAAAACTTGAACAACTCAAAATTCTCGAAGAGAAAAAACTCGCAGAGCTTTTAGAGGCAAAGGTTGAAAGAAGCTCAATTGAAAATATAAAAGAGAAACGACAGGCAGACTACAACAAGGAAGTTCAAAAGGCAGAAGAAACCTTTATAGAGGAATTTGTATCCAACAGGAATATAGGAAACATTGGGTAAACACTTGAAAGATAGCTGTAAAATAAGGTACAATATAGATTAGGTCGAAATTTGTTGCGAATTATGTCACTAATAGATATATGAGTTTGTCCTTTGAAAAAAGGCCATACCACAAGTGCTTTTAGAAAAAAGTTTTTGTGGTTTGGAGAGGGGATGCTCTACAGACAAAATATATCGAAAAGGAGGTGTATATATGCAGATGATGACAGAATTTGTGGCAACAAGACCGCCGATGGACAAAGGGTATAACAGCAATAAATCAGAGGCTAAACCAACCGATAAATCTGATTTCAGAGAAGCTCTTTCGGGAAAGCTCAAAGAAAAGCAGATGTTTGAGGAAAATGGGGCGATATCAATGATGCCGGGGATACAGCTTTTAAAAGAGTTTGAAGTTAACGGCGAAATGATGAGAGTCACTATGGGTGAAGTCAAGTATGATACCGTTTATCAACCAGAAGCGGAAGAGGTACTGCCGATATCAGGAGAAGACACTGGAATATCAAATCTTCTTCAAAGCGGTAAAGAGCAAAAGACAGCGGATAATTTGCCTTTAGCGGGAATTGAATCAACAGTGCCCACTGGAATGCAAACAGCAAAGACAGATGACAAAAAGAGCGAGAGCAAAACCGAGAACATTATGCCGATAGCAGTTGATACCAGTGCTGGAAGCGGAGTTGTTACCACAGCGAAAGTTGAGGCGCCGATACCAACAGCTTATGTCAAAGAAACAGTACCAGTAGAAGAACTTTCAGATTTTATCGCGACGAAACTCGAAAGCGGTCAAACTGAGTTTGAAGTTTCACTTGCACCAGTAGAGCTCGGTGAGATAACCATCAAAACAACAGTGCAAGCGGGCGAAGCGGTTATTTCGATTATATGCAAAGAGAGCGAAACTATGAATTTACTCTCAAAAAGCGCAGCTGATTTAGCGGCAATAGTTGAAAATAAGCTCGGTAGCGAAACGCAGGTAGTTGTTGAGAGCAGAGCATCTGACTATCTTGAGCAGTTTAGCAGTCAACACGAGAATAGTCAAAGAGAGCAGGGCGAAAGACAACAAAATGAGAAGAGCGAGTATGCAGAGCAAAACGACTTTTTGCAACAACTGCGACTCGGACTACAAACACTTTAGGAGGACACTATGGATCCGATAACGGGAGGAAGCACATATTACGGCGGTACCGCAATTGAAAACCCATATGGAACTGCAGCAACAAGTCGAGATACAAACTCGGGCGAGCTCACTATAGATGATTTCTATACATTGCTTGCGGCTCAGCTAAAATACCAAGATGCCGACAATCCGATGGATACAAGTGAGATGATGGCGCAGATGGTGCAAACTCAGATGATAACAGCACTCACTTCGATGGAAGACGCTATTATGCAGATGAGCCAGATAAACACCATTTCATATTCAACATCGATGGTTGGAAAAACTGTAACAGTGGCGGAAGTTGACGGGTTCGGTCAGTTGACAGGCGAAGAGACCACAGGCGTTGTAACTGGTGTTTTAATGGGAGACCAGCCCTATATATTTATCGACGGTAAAGCTTATACCATAAGTCAAATTATGACAGTTGGTGAAATTCCAGAAGATGCAGTTGAAGATATGTTTGGCGATGGTACCGAGGGCGAAACAGACACAGATAACGACACCGAAACACCATAAACCTTTTTGGGATTAAATTTAACAAGGAAATTGTAAGAAAAAACTTTGATGAAGATGTTATGAGCAGTTAAAACTTTGCTAAAGTTTATCCGATTTAAAATAAACTTTAGTGCTTTATAAAAAATCATCAAAACAAGGCGACCCGAGAGGGCGTATGATAATAAAGGAGGTATTTATGTCAGTTAATAACTTAAATCTCTCCTCACTTCAAAAATTACGACTCCAGCATGAAACGGCACTGCAACAAAAGACGCAGGGCGGAGATTTCGCCACAGCGCTTGCCGAAAAACTCGGTAGCAGTGAGGTTAAATTTTCAAAGCATGCTGTAAGCAGAATCAATGATAGGAATGTACCGGTAGACGATAGCACCATAGCGGGTATTTCAGAAGCAGTACAGAAAGCACGGGACAAAGGCGCAAATGAAATAGTCATTATAGGGCAACAGGGTGCATTTATCGTAAACGTTCCAAACAACACCGTAATAACGACACTGAGTGTCAAAGAGATGAGAGAAAATATATTTACAAATATTGACGGAGCGGTAATTCTCTAAGGCCGGACCATTTATGGAAGCCTTTATATCCACTGTCGAATACAGTGGGTAGACGTCAATAAAAGAAAGGATTACACTATGGTTAAATCTATGACTGCAGCGATAACAGGTCTTCGCTCGCATCAGTCCAAGATGGACGTTATCAGTAATAACATTGCAAACGTAAACACATGGGGATTCAAGTCTAAAAGCACAAACTTCGCAGATGCACTATATCAAAACGTTATGACCTCAGCAGAGGGTGACCCAGCAGCGGGCGCACTCGGTGGTACAAATGCTTCACAGCTCGGATACGGCGTTAACGTCGGCTCTATCACCACAAACCACATCACAGGTAGCTGGGGATACACAGGTTTTGGTATGAACGCTATGATTAACGGTTCAGGTTTTTATATCGTCGGCAATATGATAGACGATGTGACAAATGGCGTTCCAGCGGCAGATCTTACCACATCAAACTTCGCTCTATCGAGAGTTGGTATCTTCGCAATTGACGGAAACGGATACCTCGTTGACGACGCTGGTAACTATGTCTATGGTTTCGTTGAGAGAGAGGTGCCGGTTGACCCTGCAGACCCAACACTTGGTACACATATAGTGCTTGATACCGAAAATCTTCGACCTATCCAGATACCGCTTGACCCAGATACAGCACCAGCAGGATCTCCAGTTGGAACACCGGGAACAGAGAGATACAAAGTTTCGGTTGAAATCTCACAGGATGGTTCAATCACAGGTATCACAACCGA
>CAYJJJ010000009.1:22231-32617 GCA_964370465.1 uncultured Oscillospiraceae bacterium | reverse complement strand
TTATTTATATAATAGGAGAAGCTAAAATGCTAAAAGAAAAGCTAATAAAAGAATTTAACAATCTAGGTATCAGTGATATGCCAATAGTTTCAAACTTGAACGAACTTAAAGGAGATTTTATCAATTTAGAGTTTAAGCTACCAAGTGGACAGATGGCAAAAATTTGGGATGATAATAAGGTTTATTATGGCAATCAAATTTGCAAACAAAATAGTACACGTTGTTACGGATTGGCTGCTGACAAAAACTACTTGCTCGTATGCGAGTACGGTGATAATGGTACAGATGCAGAAATTGTAATTTTCAAGAGATTATGAGCATAAATAATAAAAAATGCCGGTAGCAATTAGCTATCGGCATTTTTTGTTATTTATTCAAGGCGTCTTGAAGTAGATTTTCTGCGGTATCACCAGACGAATCATGAACTAAAATCGAAACTTCTGTTTCAGATGAAGTTATAAGATTTATATCTATCTTATTTTCGTTGAGAAGTTTGAAAATTTTATATGCTTCACCTGGGGTGTATCGCAGCTTTTCACTGCTTACAACTATTTTTGTGAAACCAAATGACGCGAGTATCTTAATATTTGAGCTTTTTGATTTTATAGCTGAAGTGACTTTAATAATATCCGACATTTCAGCGTCATTAGCTGTAAACGAAAAATCATAGTCGTCACTTCTTGGAGGCGAGAGGGAAATCATATCGATATTTATATTAGCATCAAAAAACATCTTTAAAACTTCCGACATCGAAATTAAATCGCTCGGGAGATGTGAAATGGTGACAAGTGAAACATCTGGCGATAGGTTTATATTATAGCTTGACATTAAAAATCTCCTCCTAACAAATCAGTCATATCAAAAAGTCCGCTTTTTTCTTTTGCAATAAATAACGCCGCATTGACACTACCAGTTGCAAAAACTTCTTTAGATGCCGCATGGTGCGATAAGGTTATAACCTCGTTATTACCAGCAAAAATTATATCGTGGTCACCCGCAATCGTTCCACCGCGAACAGCGTGTATACCGAGTTCACGGGGTTTTCGCTTTGTATCTTTACCATGTCTGCCGAATGTTAAATCAAAGCAGTCACCCATATCCTCGTTAATTGCATTTGCAAGCATTAGAGCGGTCCCAGAAGGGGAGTCTACCTTTTTGTTGTGGTGGCGCTCAATTATCTCGATATCAAACTCCTGACCAAGAACTGCCGCCGCTTTTTTCGCAAGTGAAACAAGAAGGTTAACCCCTATGGACATATTAGCTGTATAGAAAACTGCGGTTTCTTTTGAAGCAGCCGCAATCTCCTCTTTTTGTTCATCGGAGAGCCCTGTTGTTGCAACGACTATCGGTGTTTTAGTTTTAACTGCAAATCGAAGCGCAGAAGAGGTGAGCGACGGGTGGCTAAAATCAATTATAACATCCGCCTCTGTTTCAACCTCCAAAAAAGAAGGGTAGACAGGATAGTCTTTCTCTGTTTTAAACTTATCGACACCGCAACAGACAACACAGTCGTCACGACCGCTAATCGATTTCTCGATTATGCTCCCCATAGCGCCACAACAGCCAGAAATTAAAACTCTAATCATTTTACACATCCTTTTGAACTTATCAGATTAAATTATGCTTTTGCATCTCTTCTTTTAGAACATTCAAATGACGAACATCCAAATCAACAAGTGGTAGCCTACAATTTCCAGCTTTAAAGCCAATTAGGTTTACAGCTGTTTTAACAGGGATTGGATTGACATCGAGGAATAGTGAATTAAGAAGTCCTAAATATTTCAGTTGCATATCACGGCTCTCGGTCGTTTTGCCATCGAGATAGAGAGCTGCGATATCGTGAATAGCTTTTGGCACAATATTCGCCGCCACCGAAACAACACCTTTGCCACCGAGCGACATTATAGGCACAATCTGGTCGTCATTTCCAGAATAAATATCTATGCTATCACCGACTGCCGCCGCAATTTTCGCAATTAGCGATAAATCACCACTTGCTTCTTTAGTTGCAACAATATTTGGGTGCTTTGCAAGCTCTTTGTAAGCATCAACTGAAATAGTCATACCAGTTCTTGATGGAACATTATAGAGCATCATCGGAAGGTCAACATTGTTTGCAACCTCGAGGAAATGTTGAACAAGGCCTCTCTGTGATGTCTTATTGTAGTATGGAGTTACCTGAAGCAGAGCATCTGCACCAACTGCCGCCGCCTCTTTTGAGAGCATAAGCGAATAGGCGGTATCGTTACTGCCAGTTCCAGCAATAACAGGGACTCTTTTAGCAGTTTTCTCGACAGTATATCTTATAAGCTCAATATGCTCTTCATCGGTAAGTGTTGAGCTCTCGCCAGTGGTACCGCAGATAACAATGCAATCAGTTTCATTTGCTATTTGAAACTCAATTAACTTCGCAAGCTCTGGGTAATCAATATTGCCAGATTTATCCATAGGGGTGACAATAGCAACGCCGCTACCTGTAAAAATGGTCTTTTTCATAAATATCTCCATTCTGTGCAGAGCACAATAATTTTGAAAACTGTTTATACTATGAGTTTTGTAATTCCGATTATGACAGACTCACACTTAGTTGCTCTCCCAGTAAGAGATTAGTTTTTGTGCTATTTGAACAGCATTTGAAGCGGCACCTTTTCTTATATTGTCTGCAACAACCCACATATTAAGTCCGTTTTCAACCGAGAAGTCGCGGCGAATTCTACCGACTAAAACTTCATCAATGCCATTAGACTCCGACGCGAGAGGATAAACTTCGTTTTGTGGGTCGTCTTTTAGGATAATTCCCTCTGATTTGCTCATCATGTCTTTAATATCCGCCACTTCAAAAGGCTTTAGAAGTTCAATATTTATCGACTCACTGTGCGAATTGAAAACAGGTACACGGACAGTTGTAGCAGTAATAGCGATGCTGTCGTCGTGTAGGATTTTGTGTGTTTCGTTTATCATTTTAAGCTCTTCTTTTGTATAGCCGTCTTCGGTGAAAACATCGATATGTGGAATACAGTTATCAAAAATAGGGTATGGGAATTTAACAAGCTCGTAGCCTTTTTTCTCGCTGTAATCCAAAACACCGCTCTCAAGGTCGGTGAAACCAGCAGCACCAGCACCTGAAACAGCTTGATATGTTGAATAAACTATCCTCTTAATACCATATGCTTCGTGGATAGGTTTTAGAGCAACAACCGCTTGAATTGTCGAGCAGTTTGGATTTGCAATAATTCCTTTATGTTTCATAATGTCCTCGGGATTAACTTCGGGAACGACAAGAGGCACTTCGTTGTCCATACGCCACTGTGAGCTGTTATCAATAACTACACAACCCTTTGAAGCGGCGATTGGCGCATATATCTTAGATGTACCACCACCCGCTGAGAAAAGAGCTATATCAAATCCACTGTCAAAGCTTGTTTCGCAAAGCTCCTGGATTATATGTTTTTTACCGAGGAACTCAACCTCTTTGCCGGCACTTCTTGCACTTGCAAATAGCACGTATTCACTACAAGGAAGTTTCTTTTCCTCTAAAACTTTCAAAAATGTTCTGCCAACCATTCCGCTAGCGCCAACAATGGCAATTCTGTACTCTTTCATAGTAAAACTCCTTTATATTTTCATTAAAAATAAAAAACCGGTTGAAAACCGGCAGGGTATACAATATAATATTAGAAGCACTATAACGCAATTTTACGTCTTTGATAGCTCTTCATCATATTATATGATGACAGTTGCAAAAGTATTTCCGTTGCAACCAGGTAAGCTTTTGCCCAAAGCTCCCTTCGGCAATTTTTCCTTTCTTTGTTGGGGATAAAGCTCGGCCGCTAACCCAAAAAATACTATTAAAAATTGCGCCTCTACCCATAGCCGAAACTATAATAAGATATTAACATAAATTAACTTAATTGTCAAAGGAGAAAATATTGAAAAAAAGCGACTTTTTTTACGACCTACCAGAGCGCCTTATAGCGCAGACCCCACTTCAAAAGAGGGATAGCTCAAGGCTTATGGTGATAAATCGCGAAAATGGCGATATAACTGATAAAAACTTCTCAGATATAAAAGATTATCTGAAACCAGGGGACATGCTTGTTTTAAACGACAGCAGAGTTATCCCTGCAAGGGTTTATTGCAAGACGGGGACCGGAGCGGATATCGAGCTTTTGCTTGTTCGAGATATCGGAAATAATCGCTGGGAGAGCCTTGTAAAGCCAGGTAGGCGGTGCAAAGTTGGGACAAAGCTTCTTTTTAACGATAAACTTAGCGGTGAGATTATAGAGGTTTTAGAGAACGGAAACAGGATTATCGAGTTTTCGTTTTCGGGGAACTTTCTTGAAATACTCTCGGAAATCGGCGTTATGCCACTTCCGCACTATATAAAAGAGCGTCTAACTGATGGCGAGCGCTACCAGACAGTCTATTCAAACGACGAGGGCTCTATCGCCGCACCAACAGCGGGACTGCATTTCACAAACGAGCTTTTATCAGAGCTTACTAAAATGGGTGTGCAGATAGCAAAAGTGACACTACACGTAGGAATAGGCACATTCCGCCCTGTTAAAACAGACGATATAGAAGAGCATACAATGCATCATGAGTTCTATACTGTTTCAGAGGAGAGCGCTGCGATGATTAACCGCCAGAAAGAGAGCGGTGGACGGATTATCTGTGTTGGCACAACTTCTATGAGGGTGCTTGAGAGCGTTTGTGATGATAGCGGTAAAATTCGCTCAGGTAGTGGCTCTACCGATATATTCATCTACCCGCCATACAAAATAAAGGTGGCAGATGGAATTATAACAAACTTCCACCTCCCTGAGAGCACCCTTATTATGCTTATCAGCGCATTTTACGACAGAGAAAAGATTTTGGAAGCATATAACCTTGCAGTCGAGAGCGAATACAGGTTTTTCAGCTTTGGCGATGCGATGTTTATCTGCTAAAATTTGAGTTTATAGTTATAGCCACTTATGTGGAAGTTATATTAAAAACAAGGAGAAAAAATGTTTAAAATTAAAAATAAAGATGGCAAGGCGAGAACTGCCACCTTCACAACACCGCACAGCACTGTGCAGACACCAGCATTTCAAAATGTTGCTACAACTGCCGCTATAAAAGGCGGACTTTCGGCGTATGACCTAAATGATATAAAATGCCAGATAATGCTCTGTAATACATATCATCTGCATTTGCGTCCGGGAGATGAGCTTGTAAAAGAACTCGGAGGACTTCATAAATTCACTGGATGGGATAAAACAATTCTAACTGACAGCGGTGGGTTTCAGGTTTTCTCTCTTGCAAAACTTCGCAAAATCCACGAAGAGGGCGTTAATTTCAGCTCACATATCGATGGGCACAAGATGTTTATGGGTCCTGAGGAGAGCATTAGGATACAGTCGAACCTCGCGTCAACCATTGCAATGCAACTCGATGAGTGCATCCCTGCTGGAAGTGATTACGACTATACAAAAGCATCAGTCGAGAGAACACAGCGCTGGCTTGTCCGTTGCAAAGAGGAGATGGAGCGACTGAACTCTCGCTCTGACACTATAAATAAGCGTCAGATGCTCTTTGGAATAAACCAAGGGTGCACTTTTAAAGATTTAAGATTTAACCATGCAGAAGAGATGATAAAACTCGACCTCGATGGCTACGCTATAGGTGGACTTGCAATAGGGGAGCCTGTTGAAGAGATGTATGATACAATCGATGCAGTAAACGATATTCTGCCAAAGGATAAGCCAAGATATCTCATGGGCGTTGGCACACCTGGAAATATTATCGAGGGAGTTTACCGTGGTGTTGATTTGTTTGACTGTGTTATGCCTGCCCGAAATGCAAGGCACGGACACCTTTTCACCTTTGAGGGAATTCGCAATATTAAAAACGCAAAGTATGAGCGTGATGAGCTGCCAATTGATGAGAATTGTGGCTGTGAGACCTGTAAACGACACACAAGAGCGTATCTTCGCCACCTCTTTAAAGCTGACGAAATGCTCGGCTTAAAGCTCGCTGTAACACACAATCTCTATTTCTACAACAATCTTATGGAGCTTATCCGTGAAGCTATCGACGGCGGTGTTTACTCTGAGTTCCGAGATAAATACAAAGATATCCTCGATAAGAGAATTTAGTTGCAACTTCATATAGTTTATGGTATTATGTTTTTATGTGAAAAAAACTGTGGAGGTGAAAAATATGTTTATGATTGCAACAGATGCAGCAACGTCTGCTTTTGGTATTGAAACTATCATTATGATGGTTGCTATGGTTGGTATCTTCTATTTTATGATGATAAGACCACAAAACAAGAAGAAAAAAGAAGAAGCTAAGATGAGAGATGCCCTTCAAGTTGGAGATGAAATACTCTCTATCGGAGGAATTATCGGAAGAGTTGTTAGTATAAAAGAGGAGTCTATACTACTCGAAACAGGCAACAACAAAACAACTATAAGACTTCTAAAAAGCGCTATAGCTACGGTAACACCATTAAAACTTGATGAATAAGTTCTAAAAATAAAAACTCCCTCGTAAACTTTTAATAGTTTGGGGGGGATTTTTTTATGAAGAAAAAAAGAATAAGCACAGAAACTAAGAAAAAGATAAAGATTTATGCTATTTCAGTAGCGGCTGGATTTGTAGCATATATTGTTTCGATGGTATTGTTTTCACTAATTATTTCAAACGCCGATGTTCCACCACTAATTATTTCAATTATGGCACTTATTTCCGCTGGCTTATTTGCTTTTATCGCATCGTTTTTGCTTTGTAAAATTACCCGCTCAAAAGGGTTGATTACAGGGGCAGTTATCGGTATTATCGTGTTTGGGCTAATTTCAGTTGTTTCTCTTATATTCAGTAGCCCCGGAGAATCGAGTGTTTCTGCGCTAAACTTTGTTGTAACAGTTGTTTGTGGTGTATTAGGAGGTATTTTAGGTGTAAATTCTGGGGCACTTAAAATCAAGTAGTTGTTTTTTGTTTTTAAGTATGGTATAATTTTTATATCATATACAGGGAGAGTTAAAATAATGAAACATATTAAAAGTTTAAATACTAAAAACTTAAAAGAGAGTGCTGCTAAAGGTGGATGTGGCGAGTGTCAAGCTTCATGTCAGTCTGCTTGTAAAACATCTTGCACAGTAGGTAATCAAACTTGCGAGAGCAAGAGAAAAAATTCAGTGAGAAGAGCAGTTTAACTGCTCTTTGTTTTTGCGTGGTATTATGATACATAGATTTAGTTTAAGAGGAATAAATATCGTTATTGATGTTAATAGCGGTAGCGTTCACATTGTGGACGACTTAGTTTACAAGCTCCTTCAGTTTATTTCACCTGATAACTTTAATGATAACTTTAAAGTTGATGGGTATAGCGAAGAGGAGATAAAAACAGCAGTTTCTGAGATAAAAGAGCTCTATAACGACGGCGCCCTTTTTTCAGAGGACGATTTGAGCAGTTATGCAGATAAAGAGATTTTGTCTCCGATAAAAGCTATGTGTTTGCATGTAGCTCACGACTGCAACTTGCGCTGTAAATATTGTTTTGCGGCAACTGGTGACTTCGGTGAGGGGCGTAAACTGATGCCACTCGAAGTCGCTATAAAAGCCGTTGACTTTTTGATTGAAAATTCAGGGAACAGGGTTAATTTAGAGCTTGATTTCTTTGGCGGTGAGCCGCTTATGAACTTCGATGTTGTAAAAGAAACAGTCGCTTATGCAAGGGGACTTGAGAAAAAACACAATAAAAATTTCCGCTTCACAATAACAACGAACGGCGTTCTGCTCGACGATGACAAAATAGATTTCATAAACAAAGAGATGAGCAATGTTGTTCTATCGCTTGATGGCAGAAAAGACGTTAACGACGCTATGCGAAAAACCATTTCTGGCGGTGGTAGTTACGACTTTATAGCGCCTAAATTTTTAAAACTATGCGAAAAGCGTGGATTTAAAAATTACTTTGTCAGAGGCACTTTCACAAAAGACAATATAGACTTTTCAGAGGATGTTTATCACTTAAATGAGCTTGGATTTGATGAAATATCAGTAGAGCCTGCTGTTACAGACGCTAAATACAGCTATGCTTTAACCGAAGACGACCTACCGGCTGTTTTTGCTGAGTATGAGCGCCTTGCTGATAGAATGCTTGTTTCTATTGACAACGATAAGGGTTTTAACTTCTTCCACTTCAATATAGACCTCTCAGGTGGTCCGTGTGCTATAAAGCGCCTTCGTGGGTGCGGAAGCGGTAATGAGTATGTAGCTATAACTCCTGAGGGAGATATCTACCCATGTCATCAGTTTGTAGGGTACCCGGAATATCTTATGGGAAGCCTTTACACAGGTGAGTTTAACAGTGAGATTAAAAAATCATTTAGCACTGCAAATATCTACAACAAAGAAGACTGCAAAGAATGTTGGGCTAAATTTTATTGTAGCGGTGGGTGTAATGCTAACAACTTCATCTACAAAGGCGACATTCTAAAATCAGAAACTCTAAGTTGCGAGATGGAAAAAAAGCGTCTCGAATGCGCTATAATGATGCAGGCGGCACAGCTTGAGGGGTAGCGTGAAAAATCACACTATCAATCATTTAAATGGTCCGCTGTCACAGTCATCAGATACCAATTAATCTCCATACTGTACGGAGGTTATTAAAAACTATTTGTGCTGTGCACAGAATGGAGATTAATATGAAAATTGGATTTATCGGAGCTGGAAATATGGCAACAGCTATATTTAACGGCATAAAAAAAAGCAAAATCGATGCAGAATTATTTGCCTATGATATTTTCGCAGAATCTGCAAAAAAACTCGCAGGTGAAAACGCGAAAGACAGTATAAAAGAGCTTGTTTTAGCTTCTGATTATATCTTTTTGGCGGTAAAGCCCCAAAACTTTACAGAAGTTATTCACGAGATTTCAAGCTGTTATACCAATGATAAAGTAATTGTTTCTATTCTCGCTGGAATTAAATCAAAATCTTTTAAAGAGGTACTTGGAGAGAGCGCAAAAGTTGTTATAACAATGCCAAATACACCGCTCTTGCTCTCGAAAGGTTGCACTGCTGTAGCGAAAATAGACCCGATAACCGATGAGCAGTTTGGCTTTGTACTCGATGTTTTCAAAAGTTGCGGCGATGCCTATCAGATGCCAGAAAATCTTATCGATGAGGTCATTCCGCTCAATGGTAGCGCTCCTGCTTTTATATATCTTTACACAAAGCTTTTTGCTGAGAGTGCACAGCGTTTCGGAATTGATTACAAAACAGCTGTTGAAATCTTTTCAAAAACCCTTATTGGAAGTGCTGAGATGATGACAGAGAGTGGTGAAAGCCTCGATACACTAATTGATAGAGTTTCATCAAAAGGTGGTATAACAATTGAGGGTACTAAAGCGCTTTTAAATGGGGGACTCGAGGGCGCAGTATCAGATTGCTTTGATGCTTGTGTTAAAAGAGCGAAAGAGCTCGCAAAATAATATTAATAAATCCGCCTTGCTTTACATAGATATTAATGTAAAGGGGCGGATTTTGTGATTATTGTTACGAAAAAGAAAACTGTTAAAAAAGGATTTAGCATAAACTTTGGGACAAAGAGTTATATGTTTATTATAACTGCTCTTTTTTTTGGTGGATTTATCGCGGGGTGTCTTTTAATCAGCATAACGTCCGACACAAACTACAATATGCTAAGCTCACTGTTCAATCTTTTCACTGAAAACAGGTATGATTTATCGGTGTTTATTGCAGTGCAAAATATATTCCTATCATCATTTTTCTATATTTTCGCCTTGTTTTTGATGGGGCTTTGGGCGGTGGGCATTCCGTTTATATTTATTATAATAGCGGCGAGAGGAATAAGTGTTGGTCTTTCAGTTGGGTTTATATTCATGACATACGGCCTTCAAGGACTTGCGTTTAATTCGGTAGTATACCTACCTATTTCACTGCTCACAATACTCGCCCTTACAATCTGCTCAAAGCCTGCAATTAATATGTCACTGGGTCTTGCGAAAAATATAATCTATGGGTCAACACCATATAAAATCACTCCAGCTGATTACCTTGAAGCCTTTGGAATTGCTACAATAGTGACGATAGTAGCGTCAATAGCGGAGGCGCTTTTAAATAAGTTGTTTATTTTTTTAGTGTGACATCAGCAAGAGGGTTGCTTTTGAGCGCCGCTTCGACCTGCTTATTTGATATGTGAGTGTAAATTTGAGTTGTGGCAATGCTCTCGTGCCCTAAAATCTCTTTTAAAACGGTTATATCTGCACCACCATGCTGGTACATTAGAGTGGCAGCAGTATGGCGCAGTTTATGAACAGATAATCCTCGGCCGAATAGGCCGATTTTTTTTATATTGTTTTCAACTATCATCTG
>CAYJJJ010000009.1:20389-22131 GCA_964370465.1 uncultured Oscillospiraceae bacterium | reverse complement strand
TCTTCAAGCGTTAAAAACTTCGGTAAAGCTTTTTTTACAGCAGGGGAGTCAAGCCCTTTTGTCGGGTTGTTTTGCAGTATACTCATCTTAGTTGTCAAATAGTTAAAATACACTTTCAAACATGAAACCTTACGAGCTCTAGTTGTTGCGCTGTTTGAACGGGTGCTTGAAACATAATTTAAAAACTCATAAATATCATAAAGCGTAACTTTTGAAACAAAATCATAGTCAAGTGAATTTAGCGAAATTGACGCTATTTCTGATAGATTAATATTATTGTAGTAGCAATATATGTACCGAAAGAATAGGGAAAGGTCGGTATAATACGCTGTGACAGTGCGCTGGCTTCTCCCTCTAATAGTTAGCATATAATAAAGGAAATCCTTTAATATTATAGGTGCATCTTTGATTTCATTCGCCATTTTTCCGCTCCTTTAATTCATTTGTATCATAAGATGTAATACAAAGAAAATGAGTTTCGTAATAATATTTATTATAACATATTTTGTATTATATTTAAAGTGATGTTTGTGTATGTTGTGAAATTTTTTCGAATTATTTGTTTTAATAGTAAATAGAAAGTTTTTTAGATATATGATAGGATAAGAAAAAGGCAAATAATAAAAAGGAGGGTTTTATTATGAGCATAGGCGCAATCGGAAGCGTTTCACAGGGGTATTCACCAGCAAAGTCTGATGGTAAAAATATAGCAGAACTAGAAAAGCAAGTTGAAGCTCTTAATAAAAAACTTCAAAATATTAAGCAAAACGACAAATTAGATTCTGTTGAAAAATCAAAGCAGATTATAAGCATTCAAAAAGAAATAGCTAAACTCGAAAAGAAAATATCCCAAATTAAAATGAACAATAACGATTCAGATAAAGAGCAGCCAGAAAATAAAATTAGCAAAAGAAAATCAAGATATAATAAGATTGATAAATTTGCATGATTTCAAAATAACATTTAAACATATGCATAACAAAATTTAGAGAAAAATTGCATTGATTTTGTTGCGCAGGTTAAAGCGTGTTGATTTTAGTACAAAGAAAGGTGCGAAACCATGACTAAACAAGAATTAAGAGATAACTTTATAATCTATTTAAAAGAAAATTATAATTATTCAAAGCCCGAGATTATGGCGAGCAATGTTTTTTATGCTTATAACAACGATATTGGAATGCACTTTTTAGATATATTTGCCTCAAGCAGCTCAATGGAGCACGCAAAAGCGTTGTTAGAAAAGAAGTTTTGTGAAGTGAAAAGAAAAGACCCAAAAGGCCATACAAATGTCCATTATGGATGCTGGGTTAAGTTTAAAGAATTCATAGATAAAACCTATGGCGGAAGCATTAAAATCGATTTAGAATAATTTTTATATTTTTTTATAAAATGCACAAACAAGTGTCAGCGAGAAGAGCTGGCGCTTGTTTAGAACTTTGCAGGCTCACGCTCACTAACCAACGAGGGTAAACTCTGAGCGAGCCTGCCGACGTCGCTTCCCTGAGTTTCGCTAAATTTTTATTTAGCGAAGTTCGTGATGTTTTTTTATGACCACTTTTCTTTTCTTTGATTTTAACATATTTATTTATTCGGGCCTCGTCACCTCATGCTTCCTGACTTTTCCTGGTGCAATTAAAATAACAGTTATATACTATCAGTTGCACTATGTTCACTTAATATCGTATTTAACTTCTGATTTAACTTTTTATCTTTTTTAAAATTAATTAATATATCAGCATATC
>CAYJJJ010000009.1:0-20289 GCA_964370465.1 uncultured Oscillospiraceae bacterium | reverse complement strand
AAAACATCTGTGAATTCCCTCTTGTGTTTTTTCAATGTCCGTTTTATAGTACATTGTATTTTCTATAATATAATCAGCAAAGAAAAAAATGTTTTTCACTCAAATCAGATAGTTTTCAGTATGTAGTATGTATGATTTATTTAAGGAGGTGTCATCTTGGTATTTGTATTAACTTTGATTCTTACAATGTGGCTTGGTTTGTGTAAATTAGCTAAGAAGTATTAAAAAAGCCATTAACTTGGCGTTTTGTGGCACTATAAAAATTTTTATTAAATTATTTGAAATCACGGAGGATTATTATGAGTAAATTTATAACAATAACAGGTTTATCGTATTATTATGGAAAAGACGTATTGGAAAAAGATATTGCTATCACGCTTCGAAAAGACCCCGATAATAAGTACGACAAAGAAGCTATTTTAGCGGAGTTCTACCCACTTGGGAAAATCGGCTATGTTGCAAACAGCCCGCATACCGTTATCGGTGATTGTATGAGTGCTGGCAGAATTTATGATAAATTCGAGGACAGTTGCACAGTGTTGGTAAAATATATTCTACCAAATGGAGTAGTTTGTGAACTGATAGAATAGTACTTTAATATATAACTTTGCTTATTATCACAAAGCTTTAACGCTATTAAAAAACAAGTATTTCAGCTACATAATCGGCAAAATGCCACCTATATCAAGCAAACTGCCTTTACACAAAGATTCTATGTAACAGCTGTGGTTTCGTGTGAATTCTTTTATAGCTATGTAGTCTGAATGAGTTTTTATATCCCCTGTAAATGCGAGCAAATTTTTATCTATTAACCCCGAGGCGCCTCCTATAAACCCATAGTCTTTTGAATTGAGTTTAATATCCCCTTTTGAAATTAAAAGAGCGTCAAATCCGCTGTTTATAATCGCTTTATATACAGATATATCATCCGTAATTGCGGCTTTATCACTCACAATTGCAGTACTGCATTTTGCATAGCTTTGTTTAATATTAACGGAGCATTTATAGCTATCTATTAAATCCTTATCGAGAATTTTTAAGTTGCCAAAGATTGTTTCTGATAAAACAAATGCATTTAGTTTGTTGTATTCATTATATGTTTTACCGAGTTTTACTTTTTTAATTGGCTTATTGTTAAACAAAGTGTTGTTTTCATCGGTGAGAGTTATTTCTGATAAAAACAGTTTATTGGTGGTATTAAAAAAATTTAAATCAGTATGATTTCTAATATATTCTGGGATGTTTTTATCGCCATTTATCGGAATTATCGCGATATTCATACTTTTGAGCAGATGAATATAGTCGCTATTTATAGCGACTGCTTTAACCTTATCTGTTGGAACAAAAGGATTATATATCATACCTCACCTAATTTCGAAGTGCATCAACTGCATCTTGATTTGCTGCCATTATTGCTGGGTAAATACCAAAAAATGTCCCGAACAACACCGAAACAAAAAGTATACTAAGCATAAGGGTAATATTAAAATATATCCCCTCACCTATTATAACAGATATAACCGTTATAATAAACTGGCTAACAAAACACCCTAAAAGACCGCCGAGAAATGTTATTGTTGCGGATTCTGCTATAAACTCCTTTATTATTATAAACTTAGTCGCTCCGAGTGATTTTTTTATGCCTATTTCCCGCACCCTCTCATTGACTGACACCATCATAATTATCATAATACCTATACAAGAAACAATAAATGAAATAGCACCGACTGCGGCAAGGAGTAGCGTTACCATATATAGAATATCCTCTAAAATTTCTATATGAGAACTTAGATTTTCAAACATTATATCTTGGTCGTCAAACCTCTCGTTTACAACATCTTGCAAAAGCTCTGTACTACTATACTTATCATCACTCATCCTTATTGCAAGCTGAGTATACCCTTCTGTTCCAAGTGCATTATTTGGTATATAGATAAGATTTGGCATAAAACCTGCAAACATCGAAGTCAGTGGATTTTCACTGACGGTTACAACCCCTGTTATCTTATAGTTTGCTATTATTTCATCGGTTGATATTTTAACCTCTTTGCCGATAACATTTTTCCTCCCAAATAATAAAACAGCTAAATTCTCATCGATTATGCATACACTCTCTGCAGTTTCAAGCTGGAAACTGTTAAAATATTCGCCGTGTAGAAACTCAAAGTTCACAAACTCATCTGAACTCTCATCAACGCCAAATATAGCTGTGTCGTGATTTTGGTTGTTATAATTTAGTACCCCATATCCCATAATAACAGCTGTGCTCTCGCTTACATACGGCACACCTGAAATATATTCATAGACTTCCTCGCTAACTCTTCCATTAAACCCATCCTCTGGCATAACTATCACCGAATTAAGCCCTGCGCGATAGAGCATATCTGTTATATAAACAGTACCCAAATCCCCGATACTGCTAATAGTTAGAACAGAGGTAATGCCTATTGCAATGCTTAGCATTATAAGGGTTGAGCGAAGTTTTTTTCTCATTAAATTTTTAATTGCCGCCTTGATTATATACAAACTACCCCACCTAACTGGTTATAACAATATCATCAATCTCTATATCCTCAGGGGGATTTAAAATAACCCGCTCCCCCGCCGAAACCCCGTTATAAAGCTGATATCCAAGATTTGAACTAAGCCCCAGAGTTACATATCTTTTTTCGGGCGTTGTACCGTTTAAAATATAGACAAACTCCGTTCCGTCTTCATCTTGTAGTACAGCATTAAATGGTATAGTTGGTGACATCTCGTTTAATACTGAAAAAATCTCAACCTCAACACTACTGCTATCAATTACAAAAACACTATCATCGAGCGTTATATTTATTTCAACCTTTTTTTCGCTTACAAAGTTATCAACTGCCGAAAATGCAACTTTTGATATAAACGAAACCTTACCATATAACTTCTCACCTGTCGTTACAGGTATAATAACAGCTGTATCACCTATATCTATCTGTGAGAGATACTCCTCATCTATTTTAACTGAAACAATTGCTGTACTTTCGTATCCATACTCAATCAGTGGTGTGTTCGGCATTGTAAGTGAGTTTTTTGATATGTTGACAGCCGCAATTCTGCCAGGTGACCCAGCATAAATATACTGCGGTATAGCATCGGTGTCGATTAAGTTTTCAAATGCCGGGAGATACTCAAGTTGACTTATAAGTTGTGAGTAGCTCACTTCATCTACAATAGATGGTAGCGCCTGTGAAGTGACAGCGCTAAAAATAGTTTCAATAGTAAGCTCTTTATCTACCTTTGCAACCGCCTGCCCTTGTATGATATCGTCGCCAACACTCACATAAACCTCTTCAAAAACAAGGGGGTAGTCAAGTATAAGTTGAATGCCACTGTTGGTTTTTATCTCACCAGTAGCTTTAACGCTCTTTGAAAAGTAGCTGTATTCAATTATCTGTGTGTCGTAGCTGTCGAGCGAGGCAACAACTATGCTTGGTAAAAAAGGTGTTGCGAACATAAGTAGCGCAGTTATAGCAAGTATAAGTTTTTTCTTCATAGCAAAATCCCCCTTAATTTTAGTTTGACTAAAAAAGGGGGATTTATAACAAAAATTATTTTAAAATTTTAAAAATATCCGATATATTTGAAATACCGATTATCTCACAGTCAAACTGACGTGTGAGTTTTTTCTTTTGACCTGCTGGAATAGCGCATTTTGAAAACCCAAGCCTCGAAGCTTCTGAAATACGCTTTTCAATTGACGCTACCGAGCGGACTTCACCTGAAAGTCCGATTTCACCAAACGCCACTAAATCGGGCGGAACAGGTTTATCTAAAATACTTGATATAATAGCGATGCAAGCCGCTAAATCAGCTGCTGTTTCATCAACTTTGAACCCTCCAACAGTATTGATAAACGAGTCAAGCGTGCCCATTGCAAGGCCGCCTCGTTTTTCTATAACTGCCATCAACAGCAAAAACCTTGAATAATCAAAACCTGATGCTGTTCTCCTTGGTGTCGGGTAGCTTGTCTTCGATAAAAGCGCTTGAACTTCAAGGAGAAGTGGTCTACTCCCCTCTGTAATACAGGTTATAGCAGAGCCAGGAGCGTTTTCTGGTCTTCCCTCTAAAAGGGCGGCTGAAGGGTTTGAAACCTCTACAAGTCCCCTATCCTCCATCTCAAAAACACCGATTTCATTTGTATTGCCATATCTGTTTTTAACTGCACGCAGTATTCTATATGCAAGATTTCTATCGCCCTCAAAGTATAAAACAGTATCGACGATATGCTCAAGCACTTTAGGACCAGCAATAGCCCCATCTTTGTTTACGTGTCCTACTATAAAAATAGAAATATCATTTTGCTTCGCTGTTTTTTGCAGTAGTGTTGTGCACTCACGCACCTGTGTAACACTACCGGCAGATGATGAAAGAGCTTCAAGTTGCATAGTCTGGATAGAGTCGATTATAACTATATCGGGGCGCTCTGTTTCAATAGTCGCTACAATCTCTTCGAGGTTTGTTGAAGAGAGCATATGTAAATTATCGTTTTCCACTAAAAGTCTTTCTGCACGAAGTTTTATCTGGCGCAGTGATTCCTCACCGCTCACATATAATATCTTCAAAATGCTGTCGGTAAGACCGCATAGCTGTAGTAGAATAGTTGATTTACCGATACCTGGGTCACCGCCAAGTAGAACAATAGAGCCTTTCACAAGTCCCCCACCGAGCACCCTGTTAAACTCTTCTATTTTTGTATCAAAGCGGATTTCATCGTCAATTTTAACTTCAGATAATACAGTTGAAGCTTTTGCAGAGTAGCTTATTTTTGAAGAAGTTTTGCCCACTGTTAACTTTTCTGTTTCCTCGAGCGTGTTCCATTCTTTACAGTCAGGACACTGTCCAAGCCAACGTGCATTCTCAAATCCACATAGCTTGCAGACATATACCGCCTTGCTTTTAACTGCCATTTTTTCCTCCTAAATATTCCATAACGCCGACCGTTATATTAAATGCAACTGCTGATTGATATTCTTCACTTTTCAGCTTTTCAAGCTCTTCTGGATTCGATAGAAATCCACACTCGATAAGAATTGCGGGGCAACTTAAATTGTGCAGAAGATAAAGCCCACGCTCGTTGCTCTTTATCTCTCTTATGTTGTCAGGGTCAAGATAGGTGTTGAGCACATTTTGCATTTCACTTGCAAAAACCTTGCTGTCCGGGTGTTTGTCGCCATAAAAAACCTGTGGTCCTGAATACTTCGAAACTCCATACATATTTTGATGAATCGAGATAAAAATTGCGTTATCTATATCCTGTGTAAGATTATACCTGCTTATAATATCCTCTTTTTTAGTGCCGACAGGATACGCAACGTCCTCATCTATTTCACGTGTCATAACTACTTCATATCCAAAAGTGGTGAGTAGTTCTCGCAGTTTTAAACCAATATCAAGATTTATATCTTTTTCATAGGTATCATCAAATGAAATAGCGCCGACATCAAAACCACCGTGCCCAGGGTCAATTACCACAACTGGAGTTTTACCGTTTGAAATAGGTGCAGTTACCACCTCTTCATCGCTATAAACTATAAAAACAACGATAATTAGTGAAAACGCAAGTAGCGTTACAAGACCGAGCAAAAACTCAACCCTTCTGGTCATATTAATCTCCATTCTGTGCACAACACAAATAGTTTTGAATAATCTCCGTACAGAATGGAGATTATTCGGCATCTGTCGTCTGTGATGGCACGCCAAATTGAAATTGATAGCGTGATTTTTCACGCTATCACCTCAATTAAAAATATGACCAAATTTTATAATTAATTCCCGTTTAGGTAATCTGTTATGAGCTTATTTAAAATCTGTGGGTTTGCCTTGCCTCTGCTCTCTTTCATACATTGTCCAACTAGGAACCCAACTGCATTTGTTTTACCGTTTTTAAAGTCGGTAACAGCATTTGGATTTGCTTCAATAATCTTTGAAACCATAGCCGCAAGAGCATCGCTATCGCTATTTTGCGCAAGTCCCTCACTTTCAACTATCTCTTTTGGCGAAATGTCTTTATCGATTATTATCTCAATAACCTTTTTCGCCGCTGTATTTGAAATGGTGTTGTCTTCAATTAGAGAAATCATCTCGGTTAAGTTTTCAGCTGTGAGCGCTGTCTGCTCAATTGAAATGTTTCTCTCGTTTAAAATCCTTGAAACATCGCCCATTATCCAGTTTGAAATAGCTTTTGCGCTCTTTTTAGATAGCGCAATACAGCTGTCAAAAAACAGCGATTTTTCTTTTGATTCCGATAAGAGATACGCATCGATAAACGCAAAATCAAACTCGTTCATATAGCGGATAGTCTTATTGTTTGGAAGCTCGATTATTTCAGCTTTTAGCTTTTCTACACGCTCCTGTGAAACCTCAATAGTTTCAAGGTCTGGCTCTCTGAAATAGCGATAATCCTGTGCGTCTTCCTTTTTGCGAAGTAGGAAGTTTTGCCCTTTCATATCGTCCCAGCGCAATGTACACTGCTCGATTACACCGCCACCATTTAAAACTTCAGTCTGCCTCGCTATTTCGTACTCAATAGCCCTTGCCGCTCCACTAAATGAGTTTACATTCTTCATCTCAGTTCGTGTTCCGAGAGTTTCGCTGCCAGCAGGACAAAGCGAAACATTTATATCGCAACGAATAGAGCCTTCTTGCATCTTAGCGTCTGAGATACCGAGGTATAATAGAATTTGCTTTATAGTTTCAAGGTACGCTTTAGCCTCAGCACTGCTTCTTATATCTGGCTCTGATACGATTTCAATTAGTGGCACACCGCATCTGTTATAATCAACCAGTGCACCGTTAACATTTTCAAGATGCAAGAGTTTACCCGCATCTTCTTCAATATGTATACGGGTTATGCCGATATTGCGCACCCCATCTTCCATAACAACTTCAAGATTACCCTTGCCACAAAGCGGGATATCATACTGAGATATTTGATAGGATTTTGTTAAATCAGGGTAGAAATAATTTTTTCTATCTTGCTTACATATTCTGTTTATCACGCAGTTTAGTGCGTGACCCATCTTAATACAGTAGTCAACAACCTCGCTGTTTAAAGTGGGCATCGCCCCAGGTAGCGCTAAACAGACAGGGCATGTCCTTGAATTAACAACCCCACCAAAACTGTTTTCACAGCCACAGAAAATTTTTGTTTTGGTGCACAGCTCTGCATGCACCTCAAGACCTATATATACATCGTATTTCATATTTCCTCCTAATTTAACATCGATAACAAGTCGCTATCGTTAATAATCGCTATTCCGAGCGTTGTTGCCTTCGCAAGTTTACTACCAGCTTTTTCCCCGGCTACGAGATAATCTGTGTTTTTTGATACAGAACTGAGCATTTTACCGCCATTTTTCTCTATTATCGCTTTGAGCTCATCTCTGGTATATCCATCAAATGAGCCTGTAACGACAAAACTTTTACCCTCGAGCTTTGCAGAAGCAACCTGACTAATATACTTATCATTAACGCCATATTCTATAAGCTTTAAAACCGACTGTTTGTTCTTTTCATTTTGGAAAAACTTCACTATATTACTTGCCATAATATCGCCAATACCATCGATAGTTGCTATCTCTTCAGCTGTTGCGTTTATAACATTTTCAATAGTTTCAAACTTCATTGCAATAAGCTCTGAAGCTCTGCTGCCGACGTTTTTAATGCCGAGCGCAAAAATTAGTCTGTCCAAATTATTTGATTTCGAGCGCTCTATTGCATTTAAAAGATTATCAGCGCTCTTATCTCCCATCTTTTCAAGCTTTGCTATTCTCTCTTTATCGAGAATATATAAATCGGTATATGAAGATATAAGCCCCTCGTTTAAAAACTGCTCTATAATTGCTTCACCAGCGCCCTCGATATCCATTGCATCTCTTGAAACAAAATGGATAATACTGCGCAGAAGCTGTGCTGGACAATTCACGTTTACACAACGCACCGCCGCTTCACCTGTGTCGCGCACCGTCTGTTCACCACATGAAGGGCAACTATTTGGCATCTCATATGAAACGCTCCCCGCACTGTGCGAAACACTTCGAACAACCTCCGGGATAATGTCGCCAGCCTTGCGAATTATTATCCTATCTCCAATTCTAATATCTTTTGCCAATATATTGTCGATATTATGAAGTGACGCCCTTGAAACAGAGCTTCCAGCTACTAAAACCGTATCAAACTCAGCAGTTGGCGTTAAAACACCAGTGCGCCCTACCTGAATAACTATATCATTCAGCGTTGTTTCACGCTCTTCTGGTGGGTATTTATAGGCAACTGCCCAACGGGGACATTTTGAAGTTTCGCCGAGTAACTCTCTATCAGTAAAGCTATTTAACTTTACAACTATTCCGTCTATATCAAACTCGAACTCGTCCCTTTTTTTGCCGAACCTCTCGATTTCTTCTATTACATCCTCAATATCAGTATATAAATTATAGAAAGGTGAAACGGGCAGTTTCTGATTTGCTATAAAATCGAGCGACTCTTTATGGCTTAGTATCTCTTCTGCACCCTCTTGAAGGTTAAATACGAAAATCGATAAGCCACGCTGCGCAACGGCACTGCTGTTTTTTTGTCGTAGTGAGCCAGCGGCGGCATTTCGGGGATTTTTAAAAATCTTTTCACCGTTTTCTTCTTGTATTGCTATAAGTCTATTAAAACTGCTCTTTGGCATATAAACTTCACCGCGCAGGGTTAAATCGCCTTTATACTCTATAACTTTCGGGATGTCTTTAAGTGTGTATATATTGTTTGTAATATCCTCGCCTGTATTGCCATCCCCTCTTGTAGCTGCTGTTACAAGTTTTCCATCTCGATAAATAAGTGAAACAGAGAGTCCGTCTATTTTAAGCTCAACTATATACTCTGGGTTCTCTATTTTTTCACGCACCCTCTTATCAAATGCATATAGCTCCTCTGTGCTAAAAACATCCTGCAAACTACCCATCTTCACATTGTGCACAACCGGTGAGAACAAAGCAGACGCTCTGCCGTTTACCTGAACTGTCGGGGAGGTTTCATCATACATATCAGGGTTATTCTCTTCGAGCGAGCGAAGTTCATGCATAAGTTTATCATACTCGTAATCAGAAACCGACGGGTCGTCATTAATATAATATTCCTCGATATATCTGCTTAAAAGCTCTCGGAGCTCAATTATTCGTTTTTTTTCTGACATATTTATAATTACCTCATTTTTTCTATCCTTTTTATTATAATATATGAGGCTTATAATATCCATAGTTTTTTTATGAAACTGCCATATAATCGTTAATTTTTGAAGCTAAATCAGAACTGTCGCCGTGCACTTCAGTATAAGCGTCAGGCACTTCACCTACAACAACAGTCGACGCAACACAAGCATCGTTTATAACGTCTATCTGCGAGGTAATTCCGGGTAGTGTTAAGTTGACAGAAACTTTAAAATCAATGTATACACTGTACAAAGACTGATTAAGCCCTACCGACTCAAACTGCTCATAAATAGTTGAGTTTAGATAGCTTGTTGGAGTAATATAAATTGCTATTTCAGGACCTCTGCCCATAAAGAGCTGAGAATCTAACAGAGTGCCGAGCGGAATTTCAAGAGGGTCATTTATAATGTCTTCAATTTTCTGGCTGATTTCAACTGCAAGGGAGGATTTAAGCGATGTAACAGCTTGCATATCAACTGATATCCCTTGAATATTGTTTTCACTGTCTGAGCTAATTTGCACAATATCGTCATACTGCTTGTTGTTTAGATGCTCATAAATGCTCTCGTTAATTATAGCCATGACATAATTATTAACCCTGTATTCCGCTATCTTCGTGACAACAGGTCTTATAAGCAGGTCGAATGAAATTACTGCTATTACAGCAATAAAAGATAGTATTATTATCGGCTTTAAAAAACTGCGTTTTTTTTTCGTTTTATAAATAATCATAACAAAACCTCAAAAAAGATATATAACATTCTATTATTTTTCTGTGATTTTGTTCATAATAAAAATCCACCGAATTAACGGTGGATTTTGATATTTTCTTTTAGATTGAGATATCAAGTGCTGTTTGATAGATTGCGGAGTCAAGAGTCTTTTTCATTTTTAGTCCCTCTTCGATATCATAATCCACTATCTCTTCATTATTCATAACAACAACTCTGCTTGACTCGCCACTTAGTAACAGCTCAATCGCTCTATGTCCCATAAGGCTTGCGACAAATCTATCTCTCGCTGATGGTCTACCGCCTCTTTGAACATGTCCTAAAATAGTTGCTCTTGTTTCTATTCCGCTAACTTCTTCAACCTGCTTCGCGATTTCTTCAGCGTTTCCAACTCCTTCAGCAACAACTATAATAAAATGTTTTTTGCCTGTTTTTTGAGTTTCGCGCATTCTATCTAAAATATCTTTTTCAAGGTCGAATTTATTTTCAGGAATAATAATCGCAGTAGCACCACATGCAATACCAGCATAGAGAGCAATATATCCTGCATTTCTACCCATAACTTCAACGATATTGCATCTATCGTGCGATTGAGCAGTATCACGGATATTATCAACCATCTCCATTGCGGTGTTAATAGCGGTATCAAATCCTATTGTATAATCGCTACAGCCGATATCATTATCAATTGTACCAGGAATAGCAATGCATGGAATACCGAGCTCATTCATATCACGAGCACCCCTAAATGAACCGTCACCACCAATAACAACAAGGCTATCTATACCCATATCTTCACAAACTTTTTTCGCTTTGAGCATACCTGCCATCTCGCGAAACTCAGGACACCTCGCTGAATATATAACAGTTCCACCGCGATTTATAATATCTGAAACGCTTCTTAAATTCATCTCAAACATATCACCGCTGATAAGTCCCGAATAACCTCTCCTGATACCGTATACTTTAAGGCCTTTTGATATAGCGGTTCTCGCAACAGCACGAACTGCAGCGTTCATACCGGGAGCGTCTCCACCACTTGTTAATATACCTATCGTTTTAATTTCTTTCATAATAACTCCATTTCTACTTTAGGTTTACTATTTTATTTTAATTGTATGACAAATAAATGTCAAGCTACTATTTAATAAGAATGTCATCTTTTTGTAAAATAGTGGTTAAATCTTTTATGAGTTTTTCAGTTGGGTCGACATATAAACTCGCAGGTGCAGCTTTAACGGACTGTGTATCCTTAAAATAGATAATAACACGGTGCTTGCCCTTGTTCTCTCTTAAAACATCTTTTACCTGTTCAAACAGCGCTCCCTCGGCACTATCGACCTTAAGATATAAAACTCGACTCTCGGCAACCGCTTTTTCTATCCCTCGAATTCCCTCAACTATAATTTTCGGGTCCTCGTCTTCTTTAAGGCTTAGTCTTCCCTTTAGCAAAATAATATTATTCTCTGCAATATCCGAAACATTCTGCTCGAATATCTTTGAGAAAACAATAACCTCAATAGAGCCTGATAAATCCTCAACAGCTAAAAAAGCCATATTGCTCCCTTGTCTTGTCACTTTTGTTCGAACAGACGCAATAGACACAACAAGAGAAACATCGCTGTTATCAACTCCATCTTCGACGATATCTTTAATCATCGATGCGTTTAACTGCTTTAGATAATCTTTGTATTGTAGTAGCGGATGACCTGATAAATAGGTGCCAACAGCTTCCTTTTCGAGCCTGAAAAGCTCAGTTTGGCTGTATTCAGGCAGATACTCCATCTGGTACTCAAAAGAAGCTTTAGTTTCCTCCATTGCAAAGAAGTTAACCTGACCTTCAATGCTATTTTTGCGTACGTTATTGAGTGATGAGAGAATATCTTCAAAGTTTACAGCGAGGGTTTTACGAGTTACTTCCATTGAATCAAAAGCGCCGCTATAAATAAGGCTCTCAAGCGCTCTTTTATTGATATCTTTATCAATCATTCTCTCACAAAAATTGTAGAAACTTGAGTATTCTCCATTTTTGCGCTCTTCAATTATATTATTAACTATATTTCGTCCGACATTTCGAAGACCTAAAAGCCCATAGCGAATATTATTATCCTCAACATTGTATCCAACTATGCTCTTATTAACATCTGGAGGCAAAATTTTAATACCGCTAATATCGCAGACGTTTTTATACTCAATAAGCTTATCATTATTCCCCATAACGCTTGTCAGCATTGCCGCCATAAACTGCGTTGTATAGTGGCATTTTAAATAAGCTGTTTGGTATGCAAGGTATGCATAAGCTGCAGCATGCGACTTATTAAACGCATAAGAAGCAAAACTGCTCATCTCATCGAAGATATTGTTTGCAACATTTCGTGGGATTTTATTTTTTTCGCATCCCTTGATAAATACCTCTCGCTCTTTCTCCATAACAGACGCTTTTTTCTTCGACATCGCACGGCGAACAAGATCAGCGCCACCGAGAGAATATCCCGCGAGTTTACGAAATATCTCCATAACCTGCTCTTGATAGACTATACAGCCATAAGTGACATCCAAAATAGGACGAAGATGCTCTGTGCTATATTTTATTCCGCTAGGATTATGGCGGTTTCTGATATATTTATCAATAGAATCCATAGGTCCCGGCCTATAAAGCGAGATAACCGCAATTAAATCCTCTATAGAAACTGGCTTTAGTCCTGATAGCACACGACGCATACCGCCAGACTCAAACTGAAACACACCGGCACCGAGTCCTTTGCTTAGCATATCATATACCCCTTTATCATCAAGCGGTATCTTTTCAATATCAAAATCAGGCTCGTGTAACTTCACGAAATTCACACAGTCTTTGATAATCGTGAGTGTGCGAAGGCCGAGGAAGTCCATCTTTAAAAGACCGAGCTCTTCAAGTGTTCCCATCGGAAACTGAGTGACAACCGATTCATCGTTTTTCGAGAGAGGAACATAGCTTGAAACTTCATCTTTCGTTATAACAACTCCCGCCGCATGGGTTGACGAATGTCTTGGGAAACCCTCAAGCTGTTTTGCAATATCTATAAGTTTTTTAGCATCTGGGTCTTTATCGTATAGCCCTTTAAACTCATTTGAGCGCTTAAGTGCCTGTTCAATAGTGATATTAAGCTCCATTGGTATCGTTTTTGCAACGGTATCAACATAACCATACGGCATAGAAAGCGCCCGTCCTACATCTCGAATAGCTCCCCTCGCCGCCATTGTACCAAATGTTATTATCTGTGCTACGTGGTCTGAACCGTATTTTGCTATAACATAATCAATTACCTTTTGTCGCTCCTCGTAGCAGAAATCAATATCAAAGTCTGGCATGCTTATCCTCTCAGGATTTAGAAAACGCTCAAAAAGAAGATTGTATTTTAGTGGGTCGATACCTGTAATACCAACACAATAAGCGGCAATACTTCCAGCACCAGACCCTCTGCCGGGTCCCACTGGGATATTGTTTTGCTTTGCATAGTTTATAAAATCGAAAACAATTAAATAGTAGTCGACATAACCCATATTTATTATAACACCAAGCTCGAAATCAAGCCTGTCCACAGCTTCTTTCGGTGGATTTTCACCATATCTTGCACGAAGCCCCGTTTCACACAAATCTCTGAAATACTCAATATTATCTCGGTTATCAGGTGCTTTGAAAAGAGGTAGTTTTGTAACACCAAACTCAAATGAAACATCGCACTTATCCGCTACACGCACAGTGTTTGCAAGCGCCTCTTTTGCATACGGGAAAATCTCTTCCATCTCGTCATAGCTCTTGAGATAAAACTCTTTTGTTTCAAACTCGAGCCCATCTTTATCATCGACAGACCGCCCTGTCTGAATACAGACAAGAACATGTTGCATATAGTTATCCGCGCGCAGGACATAGTGGACATCATTCGTTGCAACTACAGGGATATCAAGCTCTTTTGAAAGCTTTAATATATCCGGAATAACTGCCCTTTGCTCTTCAATGCCATGGTCCATTATTTCAAGATAGAAATCATCTTTAAATATCTTTTTATACCGCTCTGCCGCCTCTTTTGCGCCATCATAATTCCCATTCATCAGATTGCGTGGAATTTCACCTGCAAGACAAGCAGATAGGCAGATTAGCCCCTCGCTATACTTTTCAAGTAGCTCTAAATCAATTCGAGGCTTTATATAAAAACCCTCGATATTCGAGAGCGAAACAAGCTTTGATAAATTTTGATAGCCTGTGTTGTTTTTGCAAAGCAAAACAAGGTGGTACGATGAGCCATCAAGCGCTTTGACTTTATCGTGCCTCGTCCTTTGAGAAAGATAAACTTCACAGCCGATTATCGGCTTTATATCGTTTGCAATACATTCTTTATAAAAATCAACAACACCAAACATAACCCCGTGGTCGGTTATTGCAACAGCTTTTTGCGAAAGCTCACGCACTTTTGGAATTAGCTTTTTTATCTTTGCTGCACCATCGAGCAGACTGTATTCGGTATGTAGGTGCAGGTGCACAAATTCGCCCATTATTTTATCCCTTCAGAAATTGAAATTATTTTTTTAAGCTTATAATTAAGGCTCGACTTATTGGTTTTAAACGATAAAAGCTCTAAAAGCTCGTTTAAAGAAGCTTCAGGATTTTGAAGCCTCACTTCCGCTACTTCAGCAATATCTAGCGATAAATTATCAAACCGTCCAGCGTTTTTAATTTTATTTATTGCAGCAATCTGCAAAACAGCAGCCGCCACCGATTTATCTATATTAGCATTTTCAAAATTCGTTATTCTGTTTGCCCTGTTTCTTATGTCTTTTAAGACTTTTATATTCATAAGCTGGAGCGACTGATTATGAGCGCCGATTGCAGTGAGTAAATCCTCAATAGAACTACTATCTTTAATTAAAAAAATAATATTCCTATCTCTAAATGTTTTACTAAATTTTATATCAAGCAAATTTAGCTTCTCACTTAAAAAGTCCGCCATAACTATATTGTAGCACTTAAACTCAACTCGATAACTGCGATTTGGGTCGTAAATATTTCCACAAGATAGAAAAACACCTCGAAGAAATGATTTTGTGTCGGAAAAAAAATCCTCTCTTATAGTGACTGACTGTTTTTTACTGTCGGTCAACTCATAAAACAAGATTTTCCTTGCTTTTTTATCCTCAACAGATAGATAATAGATATCCCTCTCTTGTTTTTTAAAGCTCCCCGATATAACAAAATCCCCTACATCAGGGAAATACTTTATAAGAAGCTTATAAGCATATTCAATAACAGCTTTCGACTCGGTTTGAAGGTAAATTTCATTTTGAGAAAACTTCTTTGCAAATAGAATAATAGCTGCTAAACTGACAACCTCTTCGTCGGTGCTGATTTTTTGCTTTAAAAGCTCATCTCGCACGCTTAGCGAAAAAGACATAACCTTACCTCCGCCCTGCATCTCTGTGTTCAGCACTACTGTTATATCCGCTATTTAAAAGAAAATCATTCAAACTCCTTGCAACTGTTACCGAGCGGTGTTTTCCACCGGTACAGCCAATTGCAACAACAAGCTGATTCTTGCCCTCTTCAAGATAGAGTGGCAAACTAAACTCCAAAAGGTCGCGCAGTTTTTCAATAAGTTTTTTTGAGCTATCAAATGAAACAACATAGTCAAAAACTTCTGCATCTAAACCAGTTTTATGCTTTAAATCAGAGATATAAAATGGGTTTGGCAAGCACCTTACATCAAACATTATATCAGCTTCAGCGGGTGGCCCAAACTTAAAGCCAAACGATATAATTTTCACAGATAGTGCATCACTTTTGACAAGCATAAAATGTGAAATCAGCTTTTCACGAAGATGCATTGGCAGAAGATCAGTGGTGTCTATATAGTAGTCACACTTAGTTTTTATAAACTCAATTAGATCACGCTCTTTTGTTATTGCGTTTTTTGTAGAGCCTGAAACTATATCAAAAAGAGGATGTTTGCGTCTTGTTTCTTTATATCTGCGCATGAGATTTTGGTCAGATGAGTCAAGGAAAACAACAGAAACAGCAACACCAGTCTGCTTAACTAAATCTATATTCAAAAAAAAGTCGTTAAAAAGACTGCCGCCCCTGCTATCCATAACAATAGCGATTTTCTCCATACCCTCTGTTTTCTTCGAGAGTTTTGCAAATTCAGGAAGTAAAACAGGTGGAATATTATCAACACAATAATACCCTAAATCTTCAAATACATCTATTGCGGTTGATTTGCCTGCACCTGACATTCCAGTTACAATTACCATTTCCATAATTATTCCTCTACTACTATAACTTCCGGTTTTAGCATAGTTCCAAATTTTTTATAAACATCGCTTTTCACATACTCAATTAGCTCTAATATATCTTTTGCTGTTGCATTATCATAATTTATTATGAATCCGCTGTGCTTCTCGCTCACCATAGCGCCACCTATTCTATACCCTTTAAGCCCTGCATCTTCAATGAGCTTTGCCGCAAAATTATCAGGAGGGCGCTTGAATGTGCTACCGGCAGATGGATAATTCAGTGGTTGCTTATCGCGTCTTTTCGCCATAATTTCCTGCATTTTGCTATCTATTGCCCTGTATTCACTCTTCTTTAGCATAATTTCAGCTTTTAAAATAATATATTCTGAATTTTTAAAGATACTTGTTCTATACCCAAAGTTGCAATCACTATTTGCAAAAGTCTTAATTTCACCATTTAGTGAAATAACCTCAACTAAGGAAACAATATCTTTCATCTCTCCACCATAGGCACCTGCATTCATATAAACAGCGCCGCCGAGGGAGGCTGGAATACCATAGCAAAACTCTGCACCCGATAGATTATTATCCCGCGCAAACAAGCTTAGTTTATTTAGCGATACTGCACTATTACAGATAATCTTCTCGCCCGATAGCGCTATCTCGCTGCACATCTTTGTCAATTTAATTATTATTCCGTTGTATCCTTTATCTGAAAAAATAACATTTGAACCAAGACCGAGGACAAAAACAGAAACACCGTAAAGCTTTGCTAAACAAAGCGTCCTGCGAAGCTTTTCTATACAGTCTGGATAAACAATAACGCGTGCCTTGCCGCCGACTTTAAAAGTTGTAAGTTCGCTTAGTGGACAATATTCATCAAAACCTATTTCCTCATCTTTAAGCCCTTTTATAATATCGTCCATAAAAATCTCCCTACGGTTATTTTGATGCTTCAACTGCATCTTTTCGCTCACGTGAGCGCATTATATAATCACGAAACCTATCAAAGTCGCTGTTTATTATAAGTTTGTTTGAAATACCTACTTCTTCGCAAAGTTTTTTCGGTTTTTTGAATTCACCAATCGTTGTCGCTATATGCGAGTCAGAAGCTAAAACCACCGAAACATCATACTTTTTACAAGCCTTTGCAATCTCTTTGCAGTTCGCGATACTGCTTTTACGAACTACATAAGTATTTGCGTTCAGTTCAACAACTTTATCGTATTCCTTGCACAATTTAACTATCTTTTTTATATCGAAATTAAACGCAGGCGATCCGCTATGCCCCAAACAATCAACAAAAGGATTTTTAACAACCGCTTCATATGCCGCAGTATGTTCACTTGTAGTTGCAGGCACCAAAACAGGTTGATGAAATGAAGCTATAACCCAGTCAAGCTTCTTTAAACACCAAGCGGGCAGATCAAGAGCACCTGAATAGTCTACTACATTTGCTTCAACTCCAGCTAAAACCCAAATACCATTTATATATTCAGGAATAGTTTCTTTTGCGGAATAAAATTTCCATTCAAACGAACTGTCTGGCATTGCGGGTGCGTGATCTGTCGTGCATATCGCTCGCAGTCCTTTTTTCTTTGCATACTCGACATTCTCAAGCAAGGTAGAGTATGCGTGTGTTGAAGCAACTGTATGAGTATGGGTGTCAGCTATTATTTTCATATAATTCCTCTCTAATACGATAACCAGTCTTGTGCATCATCGTCAGCGCTATCAGCAGAAGCACTAAGCTGATCTAGCAGTTCTTGACCAGCGTTATACCCAAGTTTTTTCTGTCTGTTGTTCATCGCTGCAACCTCAATTATTATTGCCAAGTTTCTACCTGGCTTAACAGGTATAGTAATTGAAGTTATCTGTGTGTCTAAAATTTCAGTATATTGATTTTCAATACCAAATCTATCATACTGTTTATTCTGGTCCCACTGCTCTAAGTTAATTACAATATCGATTTTCTCAGTGAGCTTAACAGCACCCATACCAAAAAGTCTGCGTGTGTTAATTATACCAATACCACGAAGTTCGGCAAAATATCTTATATTGTCAGGCGAGCGACCAACAAGCGTATTTCTGCTAACCTTTCTAATTTCAACAGCGTCGTCCGCTATTAAACGATGTCCTCTCTTTACAAGCTCAATTGCAGTTTCGCTCTTACCTACACCGCTGTCCCCTATTAGCAATAGACCTTCACCATATACCTCGACTAAAACACCGTGAGTTGTATATCTTGGTGCAAGCTCTACTTTAAGAAAAGAAATAAGTGACGCCATAAAAGATGAGGTGTTTTCATCGGTAGACAAAAACGGCACCCCAAACTGCTCTGCAGCTGCAATCATCTCTTCCATCGGTTTATACTCGCGGGTAAGGATAACAGCAGGAGGTTGTTTTGAGAATAGTTTATCGAGCCGAGACCGTCTTGCCTCTGATGGTAACTGCTCTAAAAAAGAGTATTCTGTTCTGCCTATCAACTGAATACGTCCTTTGTCAAAATGCTCGATATATCCTGCAAGCGGAAGACCAGGACGATTGACATCCGCGACGCTGAGCATCGTTTCACCTATTTTTTCACTATTGCAAACACTAATTAGTTCAAATTGTTTAACTACTTTTTGTAATGATATACTATAATCCAAATAAAACACCACCTTTATTATTTATGCCAAATCACAAACCAACGCAATTTTAATTCTAAAAATCGGCTGAATTACTTACAAGTTTATTATATAATATTTTTGTCATAAATAAAAGAAAAAATTATGTTAAGTTTTCTAAATAATGTGATATAATAACTGAGAGCGAAAAAACACAATTTAGAAATATTTACATTTTGAGGTGATTATGAAGATAGCAATTTTTGTCGACGCATTTCATCCATATATTAATGGAGTTGTTACGCATGTCGATGTTTTGCGAAGTGGACTAATAAAGCTTGGGCATGAGGTACTTATAATAACTGCTGATCCACTTGTGAAAGAACATACTCTCGAAGATGGTATTCTTCGATGCCCAGCTAAAAGTATAAAGAAATTTTACAACTATGGAGTCTGCCTTCCGCTATCAAAGGAACGGTTAAAATATTTAGAGGATTTCGCTCCAGATGTTTTACATGTACACACAGAGTTCTCAATTGGACTATTTGGGGTTTCCGCTTCAAGGAAACTTAATGTTCCACTCGTATATACCCTGCATACAATGTATGATGATTACCTCTATTATATAACAGGAAAAACCTTGACACCAGTGCTTAAAAAGCCTCTTCGGATGTTTATTAAATATTTTTTAAAGCAGGCAAAAGAGATAACAGGCCCATCTGCAAAGTGTCAGGTATTTATCGATAGTTGCGCTTCTAAAAAAACTGTTCATGTTATAAATAATCCAGTTGAGTTCTCACTCTTTAACGAGTTTCGCCAAACACCCGATGAAAGAGTAGCAATTAAAGAGAAATGCGGGCTGAAAAGCGATTCATTTGTCGCTATATTTGTAGGTCGGTTAGGACACGAGAAAAGTGTTGATACGCTAATTAATTTCTACAACGAACAAAACTTAAAAGACCACAAAATTGAGCTGTTAATAGTTGGTGATGGCCCTGCAAGAGAAGAGTGGATAGAGCTTACAAAACAACTATCTCTCTCTGATTATATTCATTTCCCGGGCAAAATTATGCATTCAGATATAATGCCATACTACGCTATTTCTGATTGCTATATTACAACTTCCCTCTCTGATACTAATTCAATTTCAATGCTCGAAGCGATGGCTATGGGGCTTCCTACTTTCCATATTGAAGACCCACTCAATAAAGGTCAGGTGGTTTCGGGTTATAACGGTTTTATTTTCAGTGATGCACCTTCACTAAAAAATGCATTTTTGAATTATATCGATATGTCGGACGATGAGAAGAAAACCATTAAATGCAACGCTGTAGACTCTGTTCGAAAATCAAATGATATTTCACTTGCAGAAAAACTTTTGAATGTTTATCAAAGTGCTGTCGATAAAAATAATAATGAAATTGACAACGATTAAAAAGCAAAAAGATAGTCGCCTTA
>CAYJJJ010000008.1:13129-36979 GCA_964370465.1 uncultured Oscillospiraceae bacterium | reverse complement strand
ACAAATTGCCGAATTATTAGAAGTTATAAAAGAATTAGATGATAAAGGGATAGAGGTATTTTATGTTCCACAGGAACTTGACCCCGTCCCAAAAGAAATAACGGAATCATTAGCAAATGCCTATCTACCAAGGATAATGGACTTTTATAAAAACGAAGATAATATGAAAGCATATGAAAAATGGAAGCAAGAGCAGAACAGGTCGAAAGCTATAACTGCATAGACAAAAAACCGATGGAATATTAACTCCATCGGCTTTTTCTATACATAATTTAATTCACTGAGTAAAATACAAAATCCGAACCCATCTCCAATTTGGAAGATATGGTTCGGATTATGTGAGTTTGGTGCGGTTGAAGTGACTTGAACACTCACGTCTCTCAACACTAGAGCCTAAATCTAGCGCGTCTGCCAATTCCGCCACAACCGCATATTGTGCGCTTTGAAATTTCTTACAAAGTCAGCTTTATTAATATAACAAAATACTTCTGTTTTGTCAATATGTTTTTTTAAATTTCTGCGAAATTTTCTTTGATTATTTTTCAGTTGTAAATTATAGCCTAAATATAGTATAATTACACTAAATAAGTAAACAGATTATCTTCTGTTATTTTTTAGGGGTGATTTTATGAATGGTAATAACTGTAGCAAATGTGGCAGGCAGATAAGCACAGGCGACAAATTTTGTCAAGGGTGCGGTAGTGCGGTTGAAACGAACTCTGCAAATTATAGTCAAGGGTTTGTTCCCCCACAAGGCGGTCAAGGTGGATTTGGCGCTCCACAGGATGGATACAGTGGCTTTAACTCTCAACAGGGCGGTTTTAATGGTTTTGGTGCGCAACAGGGTGGTCAAGGTGGATTTGGTGCTCCACAGGGTGTACAAGGCGGATTCGGTGGACAGCCAAATGGTTTTTGTAATCCTGGCAATATCAATAGCTACCAGAGCGCAGACCCTTATGATGAAAAGATGCAGAAATATGCATTTATTAGTAGCTTTTTCGCTCCCACCGATCATAAGTATTTAGAGCAACTAACAAACTACATAGAGGGCAGACGATGCAAGTTCAACTGGGCAGCAGCATTTTTTGCAGGCCCCTGGATGGCTTTTCGCAAGATGAACCTAAAAGCCTATCTCTATACCCTTCTTATGGGTGTTGTTATAGGTTTTGCCGCGTTGATTCTTCTTTTTATGCTTGTTGCAGATTCATTACAGTATCTATTCGCGGGATACATTACCGAAGAACAGTATGTGATTGCATCAGTTGGAATAGTTGCTGTTATGTTTGGCTTTTTCCTCTATTTTGGTTTTTGTGGTTATAAAATTTATTTTAATCGATTATCAAATTTATTTAACAATTTTAGAAATGTAGACCGAAACTATATGCCGGTGCTCCACAATAAATACGGTGGAACAAGTCCAGTATCTCTAACTGTATATATAGTTATAATGGTTGTTTTGAATTATATAACAAACTACTAAACTAAAAGCGTATCACACTCTTGTGATACGCTTTTTCTATGCCTTTAAAAACTCCATGAATAAAAAGAGGGGGAACTGCGCGGATTTCATTATATTATCATAGGATGATGGCTCAATTAACTCCTTTAGCAAAAATCCGTGTTCTGCTGTTTTGTTTATATAGAATGAAATAGGGCGGTGGAAATGGGTGGTAGCGCCCCAGAAGTTGTTTTTAAAACTGTAAACAGATAGATACTTCGAGATGATTTTTCTATCGAGAAAGTTGCTATCCCCATCCCAAACTGCATCGTAAAATGCGGGATGTACTATCGAACAGTAGAAAATCCCGCCTTTTTTTAAAACCCTTGCAGTTTCAGCGATAGTTTTGTCTATCTCTTCTATATCCATTAATACCTGATTGCAAAATACCATATCAAAGCTATTTTCGTTAAATGGAAAGCCCTTCTCGATATCAACTATAGAAAAACTGCATTTTGGATATTTTTCCTTTGCGATTTTAATCATCTGCACTGAACCATCGCACCCTATTGTGTCTGCGCCAATTGAGGAGAAATATTCGGTGTAGTTGCCAAAACCACAGCCGAGGTCGAGGACTTTCTTATCTTGAAGAGAATGAAATCGCTCTGCTACCACTTCCATGTTTTGCTTTGCGAAAGGGGAACTTTGTTGAGAATTTGCATACTCCATTGCGGCGCTGTTCCACTCATTGATATGCTCTTTGTTCATATCCTATCCCCTTTAATTATTATTTCTTGCGGCAAGAAGTTTATCGAATGCCCTGTAAGATAGCGCTTCGCTGATATCTTTAATATCGATATCGGTTTTGCCCTCAAGATCTGCTATTGTTCGTGCGACCTTTAATATCTTCTCATAGCTTCGTGCTGAAATATTGAACTTCTCAAAATATTTTTTTAAGAATGCATTTGTTGTTTCATCTAGGCGACAGTATTTTTTCGTCATAGATGAGGTCATATCGCTGTTTTTGTGGATCTTTTCACCTTTAAAGCGAGCTGTTTGTTTGTCTCTCGCAGTGCGCACCTTCGCCCTGATGCTCTCACTGCTCTCGCCCTTTGCTTTAGACTGCAAGTCGTCGTAATTCACAGCTGAAACAAATACCTGCAAATCAATTCTATCGACGATAGGTCCTGAGATTTTATGCAGATATCTGTTTATCTCGAAAGGTCGACAGCTGCATTTTTTCTGTGGATGGTTTAAAAACCCGCATGGACAGGGATTCATCGCCGATATAAGGATTATATTGCATGGATAGGTAACCTTTGCCCGAGCTCTTGAAACAGTGACGATACCGTCCTCAAGTGGAGCTCTGAGCGTTTCAATAAGCGCTCTATCAAAGTGGGGGAGCTCATCGAGGAACAAAACACCGTTGTGGGCAAGTGAAAGCTCGCCTGGTGTGGGGTTTGAACCACCGCCAGTCAGCGAAACAATAGATGCGGTATGATGAGGTGAGCGAAATGGACGCTCGGTAACAAGTCCTCTATAGCCGTTTGCATTTGAAACTGAAACTATCTTTGTAGTTTCAATCGATTCATCGAAAGTCATCGGGGGGAGAATTGTTGGAATTCTTTTAGCAATCATGCTCTTGCCGGAACCAGGTGGACCTATCATCAACAGATTATGTCCGCCAGCTGCCGCAATAACTGCCGCTCGCTTTGCAACGACCTGTCCTAAAACATCGCTAAAGTCTATCGAAGTTTCAGGAGGGGAGTCATAAAGTGCATTGTCGATAACGGGCGGGAGGTATGGTTGCTCACCCGTTAGGATTTGAATAGCTTCTTTTGCCTCGGCTACGGCAATTATCTCGATATCTTTAATTATGCTCGCTTCACGGTAATTTTGCTCTGGCAAGAAAAATCGCTTTACACCGCACTGCTTTGCAGCTATTACCATAGGTAGTATTCCGCTGACAGGGCGGAGCTGTCCGTTGAGGGATAATTCACCCACAAAAGCGGTGTTTTCTGTGTTTATCGCTATATCTTCTGATATGGCCGCAATGGACACGAATATAGGTAAATCAAAGACGGGATTTTGCTTTTTGAGGTCAGCTGGAGCGAGATTTACAGTAATTCGCCCTGTCGGTATCTTAAACCCTGAGTTTTTAAGGGCGGCGCGAACTCTGTCCCGACTCTCACGGACAGCAGTATCAACAAGCCCTACTATATCAAACGAGGGCAGTCCCTTGCCGATATCGCTCTCAACATCGACCTTTTTAGCGTCAATACCGACTACCGAGAAAGATGTTAGTTTAATAAAGATAAAACCACCCCCAGAGTTTAAGTTAAGAAGTAATAGTGAATAGTGAAGAAGTAAAGGTTAGTAGTGGAGAAATTTTGCATCTTTGTGCTCTCTAAACCCATTATAATAAGTAAACTTAACAAAAGCAATACAGATAATTAAGGTAAAGCGTTTAATCTTTTGAAAAAATTACTAATTTTGCTTGATTTTGTAATAAATATTAGCTATTATATATTTATTATGATAAGGAGGCAGAAGATGAATCTTTACGATATTTGGAAATCAAAGAGTTTAGAAGACAGCGACCTCACAGCAGAACTTTTAGAAATTGAGGGAAATGAAGAGGAGATAAACGAGCGGTTTTATCGCTATTTGGAGTTTGGGACAGCAGGAATACGCGGTATTTTAGGGGCTGGGACAAACCGTATGAACATCTACACAGTGGCACACGCTACAAACGGTCTTGCAAGCTACCTATCGAAGTTTGAGAATGCGAGCGTTGCAATAGCTTATGACAGTAGAATAAAGTCCGACTTGTTTGCGAAAACAGCGGCTGAGGTTTTGGCGGGAAAGGGTATAAAAGTTTATATCTACAATGAGCTTATGCCGACCCCTATGCTCTCGTATGCTGTGCGTGAACTTCAGTGCGATGCCGGTATTGTTGTAACCGCTTCTCATAACCCAGCAAAATATAACGGTTATAAAGTTTACGGACCAGATGGTTGCCAACTCACCGATAATGCGGCAAATGAAGTGCTATCTGAAATTTCAAAGACTGATATTTTTGATGTCACGAAGATCTCATTTGAAGAGGGAATTGCAAACGGCAGTATTGAATATATAAAACAAGAGCTAATTGATAGCTATATATCCCTTGTTTTGGGACAAAGGGTCAACAAAGAGGTTTCGAGTGAAGCGAACTTAAAGGTTGTTTTCACACCGCTCAACGGCACAGGTAACAAGCCTGTCCGTCGTGTACTATCTGAGATGGGGATATCTGATGTAACAATGGTCAAAGAGCAGGAGATGCCTGATGGTAATTTCACAACCTGTAGCTACCCAAACCCTGAGATAAAAGCGAGTTTGCAACTGGGTCTTGATTTGTGCGCTAAAACAAACGCAGATATCCTCCTTGCAACCGACCCCGATGCTGACAGGGTTGGAATTGCAGTGCCACACGAGGGTGAATATAAGCTGATTTCTGGTAATGAAGTTGGCGTTTTAATGCTCGACTATATCGCAAGATGCAGAGTAGAGGCTGGCAACATGCCGAAAAACCCTATTGCTGTTAAAAGCATCGTTACAACAGGGCTTGCAAATAGAGTGGGCGCTGGGTATGGTATTGAGGTAATTGATGTTCTGACTGGATTTAAATATATCGGCGAGCAGATAGCGCTTCTTGAAGAGAAGGGCGAAGAAAACAGATTTTTACTTGGATTTGAAGAGAGCTATGGCTATTTGACTGGTACATTTGTTCGAGATAAAGATGCAGTTGTCGCATCAATGCTTATCTGTGAGATGGCGAGTTACTATAAAAAAGCGGGTAGCTCTATCTATATTGAGCTTCAAAAAATCTACGACAAATACGGCAGATACATCCATAAAATCGGAAACTTCGACTGCGAGGGTGCGAGCGGTATGGAGCAGATGAAAAATATAATGGGTGGGTTGCGCCAAAATGTTCCGAGCGAAATCGGCGGACTTTCAGTGATAAGCTATAGTGATTTTTCAGAAAGTATGACAACTGACTGCAAAACAGGTAGCACCACAACTATCAATCTGCCAAAGAGCAACGTTCTGCTCTACAACTTAGAGCAAAACTGCAGTGTTATAATTAGACCGTCGGGAACAGAGCCGAAAATCAAAGCTTACTATACTGTTGTCGAGGGGAAAGCGGGCAATGGCGACGAGATTTTTGAGAAAATAAAAGCTTCGACAGAGAAACTTTTAGGATTCTAAAAAAACACTTGCAAAAGTTGTCCGACTGTGTTAGAATATTTAACAGTAACGACTATACAAAGAGGTGAATTGCAATGAAAGAAGGAATACATCCAAACTATGTGGATGCTACAATAACATGTGCTTGTGGCGAGGTTATTAAAACTAAGAGCTCAAGACCAGAGATCAGGGTTGAAATCTGTTCAAAGTGCCACCCGTTCTATACAGGTAAACAAAAACTTGTTGATACAGGCGGACGTGTTGACCGTTTCAAAAAGCGTTTCAATATCGATTAATTTTGTAGTAATAAATGGAGCTTTTGCAGTAGTGAAAGCTCTTTTTGTTGTAAGGAAGTGTTTTTATGGAAATTTCTTTTAAATACGGCGACTGCGGTGAAACCTATCCGCTAAGACTCGAGGTTTTTGAGGTGGAACAGGGTTTTGTAGATGATGCGGATGATATAGATAAAATCGCTTGGCATTTAGCAATTTTTGATAATGATGAGATTATCGGCTGTGCAAGGCTTTTTACGCAAGAGGATAATAGTGAGTATCACATCGGGCGAATTGCTGTGAAGAAAAGTAGACGTAGCGAGGGAATTGGCTATAAGATTATGGATGCAGCTAAGGCGAAAGTAATAGAGCTCGGTGCGAAAACGCTTGTTTTATCGTCCCAAATGCATGCATCTGGTTTTTATGAGAAATGCGGATATGAAAAAAGAGGAGAGATTTATCTCGATCAAGACTGTCCGCATATCGATATGTTTTTGTGCTTATGAGTTACAAGACTATATCTAAAATCGGCGAGGGGTATTACGAGGAGAAAAAGAGCAAGTTTTTTGCGGAAATAATCCCTGTTTCCTCCGCTGAGGAGGCGCTATCGATAGTTGCCGCAACAAAAAAGAAAAACCACGATGCGGCACACAACGTCTTTGCGTACAGGATAAAAGAGGGAAACTTAGAGCGCCAGAGTGATGACGGTGAGCCATCGGGAACTTCTGGTATGCCTGTTTTATCGGTGCTCAAAGGTGCTCTGATTTTTGATGTTCTCTGTATAGTTACGAGATATTTTGGTGGAACACTGCTCGGCACTGGGGGATTAGTGCGTGCTTATGGCAGTGCGGCGGCAGATGCGCTTGCGAATACACAGATAGTAGAGCTTGTGCTAGCTACCTATTTTAAAGTGACTATCGATTATAAACTGCTTGGTATCTTCGATGAGATAGCACCGAGTAGCGGAGCGGTTTTAACAGAGCGAGATTTTGCCGAAAAGGTAACGATATCGCTTTATATTAAAAGCGATGAGGCGGAAGATTTTTGCGCAGAAATGGTGGATAAATTAAACGGAAAAATTGAATTTTCTAAAATAAAAGAAGTTTTGACACGAATTTAAAGGGTTATTCTCACTTGCACGGTATTATAGTATTAGGGACAAAGGTGGTGAAAATTGTGGTAATTCGGGAAAAAACCGAAAACAATGAAGATCTTTTTCTATCGAAGTTTGCGAAAAAGAGCAGAGATAGCAGAGGACGAGCTCGCACAGAAGAAAAATGCGCTGTTAGGACCGACTTTGCAAGGGATAGAGATAGGATAGTTCATTCAAAGTCATTTCGGCGGCTTCGCCATAAAACGCAAGTATTTTTAGCGCCAAAGGGCGACCATTACCGCACAAGGCTTACACATACACTTGAAGTCAATCAAGTTGCGAGAACTGTATCGAGAGCGCTTTGTTTAAACGAGGATTTGACCGAAGCGATAGCCCTCGGCCACGACCTTGGGCACACGCCGTTTGGACATGCTGGTGAGCGTGCGCTCGACTCGGTTGTTCCGTTCACCTTTGATCATGCAGCTCAAAGTGTCCGTGAGATAGTCACCTATGAAAAAGACGGCAGAGGCCTTAATCTTACATATGAAACGCTAAACGGCATAGCTAACCACTCAGAAAAACATCGAGATAGGTGCGAAACGCTCGAGGCTCGGGTGGTGTCGTTTGCGGACAGAATTGCTTATTTGAACCACGATATAGATGATGCTATCCGTGCGGGAATAATTGAAGAGTCGGATGTGCCTTTTGATGTTCACCAGATTTTAGGGTATGAGAAGAGCGAGCGGATAACGTCACTTGTCGTGTCGCTTATCGAGAACAGCGAGAGCGATATTCGCCTTGATACAAAAACTGCTGCTGCTTATAGAACACTATATGATTTTATGTTTAAGGTTGTATATAAAAACAGTGCCGCAAAAGAGCACGAACAAAAGGCGGAAGATATGATAAAAAGGCTTTATGAATATTTTTTGAGAAACTTATTACGTCTTCCGACAGACTATAAAAAAACTGCCGACAAAGATGGCGCAGAGCGGGCGGTTTGCGATTATATTGCCGGAATGACCGATCATTTTTTGCTGGGGGTATATGAAGATGCATTTATACCGAAAGTTTGGAGTTTTTAGATGAGGCTAACTGAGCAGTTTTTATATGACCTGAAAAATCGAAACGATGTTGTTTCGATAATAGGTGGGTATGTTGACCTGAAAAAGAGGGGGAAGACCCACAACGGACTTTGTCCATTCCACGGCGAGAAAACACCATCGTTTACTGTTTATGACGATACCCAGTCCTACTACTGCTTTGGCTGTCAAAATGGCGGGGACGTTATAACGTTTATAATGAATATCGAAAATCTCGATTATATCGAGGCGGTGAAGTTTTTGGCTGACCGCTCAGGGCTTGCTGTGCCAACTGAGAGCGGTGCTGATGACTATAAGTTGAAGCTTAAAAAGAGGGCACGGCAGGCAAACAAAGCGGCGGCACTTCACTTCTATAATTCGCTGTACGAGCCTGCAGGCAAAGAGGCACTTGATTATTTATACGGGCGAGGATTTACCGACAACACTATAAAAAAGTGGGGGCTTGGGTATGCGAAAAACAGCTTTGACGAGCTTATAAAGCACCTCACTGAACAGGGGTTTAAAATAGCAGAAATTGCGGCGGCTGGACTATGCATAAAGAGCAGTAAAAACAACAGCCATTACAGCTATTTTAGAAATAGAGTTATATTCCCAATAATCGATATCAGGGGTGAGGTTATAGGGTTTGGCGGCAGAGTTTGTGATAACAGCAAACCGAAATACCTAAATACCGCCGACACTGAGCTTTTTCGTAAGCACCAAAACCTCTATGGGATGAACTTTGCAAAAAACACAAAGCGCGATTTTTATATCCTCTCAGAAGGATACGCTGATACAATAGCTATTGCAAGAGCGGGATATGACAATGTTGTAGCAACGCTTGGAACAGCCCTTTCAAAGGATCAGGCGATGCTATTAAAGCGGTACACGAGCGAAATTGTCATAGCTTATGATATGGATGAAGCTGGAAGAAAAGCAACTGACAGGAGTATTGATATATTAAAAGAGGCGGCGCTCACTGTTCGAGTGTTAAAACTTGATAAGTCAGATGCGAAAGACCCAGATGAATATATAAAGAAGTATGGTAAGGAGAGGTTTAACTCACTTATTGAAAAGAGTGGCGGCTCGGTGGCTTACTTGCTTTCAAATATTAAAAACAAGCACGATATCGATACCGACGAGGGAAAAGCTGAGTTTTTAAAAGCGGTGACACCGATTTTAGCAAAGCTTTCGATAATCGAGCGAGATATTTATATAAGCCGTATTTCCAAAGAAACCGATGTTTCAAAAACCGCTATCGAACAGCAGGTCGCAAATATCGCTAGGCGAAATCAAAAAAGGGCGGAGAATAAGCAGAAAAGAGTTGAAGTAACACAGAAGAGAACGCCAACCGACAGGTTAAACCCAGAAAAAGCAAAGTATTCAGGCGCCGCTTCTAAAGAGGAGTATATTATTTCGGCAGTTATGAAAAACCCGGATTTCACGTCATTTATAACGCCAGATATATTTATTACAGAATTTAACACGGATATAGTTATAAGGGTTTTGGAGATAATAAACAGATACTCAAAGTTTGATATATCGCTATTTGGCGACAGTTTGACGCAACCGCAGATTAATTATCTTATGCGATTGCAATATGAGTTCTCAGAAATTGATTGCGGGGAACAATCTGTAAGGGATGCTGCCACAAAGCTTTATGATGAGAAAAATAGATTAATATTAAAAGACAGTGACAGCGATGAGTTTTTAAATGATTTGCTTGAGAAGAAAAGGAGAGAAGATAATGGATAAGAAAACAGATATGGAAGAACTCATAGAGAGTTCAAAGGCGAAGGGTAGTATAACATCTCAAGATATAAGTGAGATGTTAGAGGAGCTCGATTACGACAACGAGCAGATGGAAAAACTCTATGAAACCCTTGAGGGAATGAGTATTGAAGTTGTAGACGATGAGCTTATTGAACTAAAAGAAGAAGTAGAGATTGTTAAAGACGTTGAAAAAGATGTTTCAGACATTCTTGCAGCAGAGGGAGTTTCAACGGACGACCCTGTTAAAGTTTATCTCAAAGAGATAGGGCTTGTGCCGCTACTTACAACAGAAGAAGAAATTTCGCTCGCTGAAAAGATGGCGGCTGGCGATATTGTTGCGAAAAAAAGGCTATCTGAGGCGAACTTGCGCCTTGTAGTTTCAATTGCGAAGAGATATGTCGGACGCGGAATGCAGTTTTTAGACCTTATCCAAGAGGGAAATTTAGGTCTTATTAAAGCTGTTGAGAAGTTTGACTATACAAAGGGATTTAAATTTTCAACATACGCTACTTGGTGGATAAGACAGGCGATAACAAGAGCTATTGCCGACCAAGCGAGAACAATTAGAATACCTGTCCATATGGTAGAAACTATAAACAAGGTTAAAAAAGTTTCAAGCCAACTGCTCCATAAAAATGGTCACGATCCCTCGACTGAAGAGATAGCTAGAGAGCTTGATATGTCTGTTGAGAAGGTGCGTGAAATTCAGCGTGTCGCACAGGAGCCTGTTTCACTCGAAACACCTATCGGTGAAGAGGAAGATAGTCACCTCGGCGACTTTATCCCAGATGAAGATGCACCAGCACCAGCGGAAGCGGCGTCCCTCGTACTGCTTCGTGAACAGCTATCCACCGTTTTATCGACACTAACCCCGAGAGAGGAGAAAGTTCTTCGTTTGCGTTTTGGTCTTGAGGACGGCAGAAGTCGCACACTTGAAGAGGTGGGACGTGAATTTAACGTAACACGTGAGCGTATCCGTCAGATTGAGGCAAAGGCGCTGCGCAAACTTCGCCACCCAACAAGAAGCAAAAAGCTCAAAGATTTCCTCGATTAATTAGCTTTTTATTCGATTGTTATAATGTGAGCGGAATAGATATGCTGGGCTTAAAGGTATGAAAATATATTTGGCGATTTTGATGAATTGGAGATAGTATGAAACTAACACTTGAAGCGGATTATGCTGTCCGCATTGCGGCGTATTTGGCTTGTGAGAGCGAGATTCGCGATGCTAAGACTATTTCAGAGAAAACTGGTGTAACACTCAGATTTGCTCTTAAAATTTTGCGCAAACTTGCACTTTGCAAAATAGTAAAGTCATACAAGGGGAAAAATGGTGGCTACACCATTGCAAAAGCTCCGAATGAAATATCTCTGTATGATATCGTTTCAAATGTGGATGGAGAATACTATTTTTCTCGTTGCCTTGTTGATGGATACGAATGCTCTCAAAGTGGCAGATTTTGCGGCCCGAAATCGGTGTACAACGAAATAACGGAATATGTTATAGATAAGCTGAGTGAAACAAAACTCTCAGATGTAACTTAAAATAATACTAAAAAACCACACAAAACATTGCAGGGGAAATATCTTCGTTTGCGCCTTTAAGCACTGCTTAATTTCGCTATTTCGATATGTTGCCCCTGTGTTTTTGCGTTTTAAGGTTTTCTTTAAGTTTTTAGTGTTATTTTATGATATACACCAAATATTATCTAAAGGATATGTAATGTTTGATTAAATTGTGATATTGCAAATGATTTTGAACAGGTGTATAATAAATATTATGTAATTTCAATTAAGAAAGGTGAGATATTATGAAAAAGATAAAACATTTAATTTCTGTGATTTTAATTTTAGCAGTGGCAGTTTTACCAACAGGTTGTGGCGGAGGAACTCCAGATCCAGCTGAGTTTTTAAACACTGTTATTGAAACAAACGAAGAGAATATGCAGTTCCAAGGAGTTACAACTGCTGAGATGAGTCTAACATCTGCAGGTGAAGAGGTGAAATTTAAAGTGTCTTCAGATATGGCAGTCGACTTTTCTGATATGGAAGATCCAAAATTGGCAATGGAAATGTCAATGGATGTTACTGGAATGACAATTGACATGAACATGTTCTATAATGAGGGATATGCATACATGGACATGATGGGTATGAAAATTAAGCAAGAGGCGCCGATGGAAGCTCTCGATGGTTACTATGATACATCTGTAAATATTCCAGATACAGAGGAATTGTTTGACATAACTCTCACAGAAGAAGATGGCAACTACAGAATTGACTACTCAATCAGCGAAGAAGCGAAGCTCGATATGATTAATGAGATTATGACATCTATGGGCAACGAATACGACCTAACTGCAATTGGCGGCGAGATGGAGTTTACTGAACTATCAAGCTCAATGCTTGCAGACAAAGATGGAAATATGATTTCTTCAGAAATTTTAATGGTGTTTACACTCACTGTTGAGTCAGAGGTCATTGATATAGCTATATCAACAAATACCGAATACACAGCTATTGGTGATGATGTAGTTATTGAATTCCCAGACTTTGAGGAGTATATAGAAGCAGAAATACCAGCGGCGGCATAATTTCCAGTGGGATTTTAATTTAGCTATAAAAGAGAAGCGATGATTATCATTGCTTCTTTTTTTGTGCTTTTACCGATTTTAAATACAAAAAAAGAGACTATTAATAAAATAGTCCCAAAAAAATTAAATTTTATCTAGCTCTGCGTGTTGAATTAAAGCTTATACAAATTGTCGAGAAAAGCATTATAAAATGCTATTTCTTTAAAGGTTTCTCCGTTTTTTGGCTCATCAGTTTCGGAGTTTAGCATTAAATACAAAGCTCTTTTTGTAGCGGCGATAGCTGTCTCTTTTTCGGGGCCGAGAAAGTCATTACCACGCTCTAAAAGCTTGTCTTGAAGTTGCAGAGTAAACATAGCGTTCACATGAGTTAATTTGCTGTTGACATCTCCTAAATTAACACCGGTTTTAACGGCGGCAGACTCCCATGCTTTTCTGACTTCATCTGGTGCAGTTGGTGCTAAAAGCTTAAAAAAGTAGTGGTCTGAAGTTGTGGTGTCCGCTTTTTTGTTTTCATGTACAGGAATAACTTTAACGGATTCGCTTTTATAAATCTCATACGGGTTCAACATAGCATTATCAAAATCTTTCAAACTTGGTTACCTCCCTCATTAATTTAAAAAAACCTATCGTGATAGATTAACTTACATTATCATCATATCACATTAATTGACAAACTACAAGGTGGTAAATCGTATAATTATATCGTTTATTTTTTACATTTTTTTCAAAAAAAGCTCACGAATACCGAAAATAATAAGAAATCCTGCGAAAATCGACCGCAAAACACTTGTTTCGACAACGCTCCATATCCAAAAACCGACAAGACTACCAATAACTCCGCCGACAGCTGTAATAGATGCGACTTTTAGCTTAACATAGCCATTTTTCACCCCGACAGCTACAGAGATAATTGCAGTGGGCATAAATAGAATTATTGCTGCTGTTGTGGCGAGCTTTATCTCAATATCCAAAAAAACTGTAAAATACAGTGATGTTAATGCGCCACCACCAACACCGAGTGAGGTTAAAAAAGATGATAATAAAATTATAACAAAACTCATGGAAATAACATCCTGACCCCAGAAAATATAAGTAGGCCCGCAAATATTTTTTTGAGAATAGGCACTTTTATCTTTTTAATGGCAACACTTCCTAAAACGCCACCAACCACTGCCGGCAAGAGGTGTGGAAATGAGTAGGGGACGGCTTCTGTGCTTGAGAAAAGCCTTAGCGCAAGGGTGAGTGTTGTGATAGCAAGGATAACGCTAAGGGTTGTGATGTGGCTCTCTTTGGCTGATAATCCTTCTTTTTCAAAGAAGGGGACAAGCAGTATCCCACCGCCACTTCCGACAATTCCACTGATTACACCAGCAAGTAGCCCAAACAAAAATTTTTTCATAAAAAACCTCCTTGCCTAAGTTTTGACAAAGGAGGCCTTTTTATTCTTTTATTATATCGCTGACTACCTTATATGCTAAAGTAAATCCAGCGGCATTCGGAACAAATGCACTTGAAGCAGGAGGGTTTCTGCCGTTGTCACTGTCGACCACTATTTTCGCTGGAACTTCGGTAGAGAAAACCACAGACAAAGATGTTACCTCTCGCTTGCGAAGCTCTCTGCGCATAATTCGTGCGAGCGGACAACCGTGCCCACTTGTGTCCCCGATATCGCCTATAACAAGTTTTGTCGGGTCGAGCCTGTTTCCGGTACCCATCGATGAGATTATAGGTATTCCTTTTTTTGTGGCACCCTCGATAAGTGAGAGTTTTGATGAAACGGTATCGATGCAATCGACGATATAGTCGATCGGGAGTGATAGCACTTCATCTAATGTTTCATCGTTTAAAAATATTTGAAGTGGTGTTACAGAACACCCAGGGTTTATTGAAAGCACTCTGTTTGCGGCAGAGTGAGCTTTGTGTTTGCCAATATTATCGGTAGTTGCTATAAGCTGTCTGTTTATGTTTGTATCTGATATAGTATCAAAATCAAGGAGAAAAATCTTGCCGACAGCACTCCTCGCAAGCGCTTCAACACAAGCGGCGCCAACTCCACCGAGTCCCACCACTAAAACAGCACTGTTTGCAAGTTTATTAATTTTATCTTCGCCGATTAGCGCGGCAGTTCTGTCAAAAAGCCCCATATATTCTCCATAAAAAATTGCAAAAAAATAAAACCCACCATGCCGTCTGCCTGCGTATTAAAACCTACCTTTCGGATAGGGTGGATGCAATAATGAATGTTTCGCGCTCCCTTCGTCCCAAAATGGGGAGGTCTGCAATCCGCATCCATAACAAGCTTCCAATTACATAATTGTAGGATTATAAACAAAGGCAACCGATCGTGCACAGCAGGATTTTTTTTACTCTATAACAGTATAGTCATCTTCTCTGAGTTTTTCAATTAACATACCTGAAACGATACTAAACTCTTCTTCGTCTTCGATGGTAATATAATTATCTCCTTCTTCAACAAAAGGGTCAACTACAAGCTTCAAAATTAAAAACGATTCTTCATCAAAAGTATCTTCGCTTTCAAATGGGAGAAGTGCAAAGTACTCAAAGTCGTTATAAACAACAGAAGCAACTATTTCAAATTCCTCGATTTCACCTTCTTCATTTTCAAGTGAAATTATTTCAGCCTCATAGAATTCGTCCTCGTCAAAAGGAAGAGTTTCAAAGATATCATCTTCATAATCAGTGTTTGCCATATATGCTCCTTGTTAATATTATTTTACTATATTTTACAACTAATATACCATTAAGTCAATAAAAAGCTTTCCAATAGTCGAAATGCATATTAATAAACTGCGACATTAAACGGTTTACCCAAAATATACAAAAATAATTAAAATTTTTCAAAAAAACTATTGACAACTTACTATAAAAATGGTACTATGGAGTTGCAAAAGAGTCTAAGCAAAAGTATTTTGAAAGGGGTGGTTCCGATGGTTTCTGAGCATAGCGAAACCGTGCCAATATTTTTAGAGGTGAAGAACTTTTAGATCTCCAATATAAAAGACATATTTTATATATTGTCGACTTAAAGCGAATTGCTAAAATGAATAAATTTAAAAGTTTAAACCTCAGCGAAAAATCCGAAAGCTAACCAAAGAAATACCTTATAGCAATACTATATTTTGTAAATTAAGCCGAAAAGAACAAATAGGTCATTTGTAAGTTATCTGTCGATATTCTAAACAATATATAAGTATGTGGCGTTAAGTGAAATAATGTGCGTATATTATAGCAAAGTTTATAAAAAATTCTGTATTTTGAGTATCGGCTATATATTAAAGGTGTATCAAAATAATGTTTTAAGTTATATGCTACGCGAGTATTAAGATGAGGTGGCTATAACTATAAATCAAAGGTATTGAGAAAGGTTAAAGTCCTTTAGGATAAAAAATAGAATTACAAGTTAGCATAAATTAAAGCGAGTTTTGTAAGAGGTTAGTAGTAGGATAATAAGTAATGAGGTATAGGCCAATGGCGTAAAGTTGTTTATGTTAAACTAGGTTATAAAGTAAATGCAAAATAAAAAATTGCAAAATTAGAAGACCGGTTTACAAGCAAATATTTTCAGCAAACATATTTTATTATATAAAAATTTGATGTTAGGAAAATAGGCCAATGTACTAAGTAACTTATCAAGAAAGCAATACAAATAGGTAGTTTGTCATAAAGGGTAAAAACCTTTAGGGCAGATAAAAAAGATAGACCGTTAAAGGAAGCGGTAAAACGCACGGTCATAAACTATTAAATAGCTTTTAAATATAGAGCGACCTTAAAACGGTCGCTCTTAATTTTTTTTATAAACTTATCTGTATTATTAATGTTAATAATAGGTAAAATCGACAAATGATGTTTGAAAGAATGCATATTGTTTGATATAATGAATTTATATTAAATAAGCTTGAAACGGCGGTAGATTATGACTTATAAACAGATTATTCAAAATGAAGAAATACTGACCTATATTGAGATGGCGGACAGGGTGTTATCGCAACTTGGGTATACTGAACATGCGATGCCCCATGTGAAAAAATGTGCTGAAAAAACAGGTGAAATTCTACTCGAACTCGGCTATTCAGAGCGTGAAGCTGAACTTGGTAAAATCGCTGGATTTATGCATGATATTGGAAATGTTATAAATAGGGCAGATCATGCTCAATCAGGCGCTATAATGGCGTTCACAATCCTGCGTGATATTGGAGCGCAACCAAATGAGATAGCGTCAATTATAGGAGCTATTGGAAACCACGACGAAGGAACTGCAAATACGATAAGCCCTATTGCAGCAGCGCTTATTCTTGCGGATAAGAGCGATGTTCGTCGCTCAAGGGTGAGAAACACAGACCTTCTAACTTATGACATCCACGACAGGGTGAATTACGCGGTAATCGAATCGAATATTAAAGTATCAGCAAAGGATAAAAAAGCTGTTTTGAGTCTAACGATTGATACAAAGATTTGCCCAGTTATGGATTACTTTGAAATATTTTTAAATCGAATGGTGCTCTGCAAAAAAGCGGCTGCATACCTAAAAGTGACTTTTGAGCTTATAATTAATGGACTTAGAATTCTGTAATGTATTTAAAAACAGATAGATTAGTTTTTTTAGTACTAGCAGATTTTAAGATGTCTTGCAGGTTTTATAAAGCTATAGATGAATATATTGCGTAAAACAAAAAATAAAATGATATAGTATTAAAAATGAGAATCTTCAGCGGTGTGAGCTGAGGGTTCTCATTTTTTGTTGATGAGAGTTTAATGAGGGTTTTATATGTTTCGAGTAATATTTTGCATTGCTACAGCTTTAATTTGAAGTAGCTCTATACCAATAGGTGAGTATTTTGCGGGCAGTCACTTTATACTGCATGTCTTGTAATTTTACTTGGGTGAACAATGCAGTGGTATGTATAATTGCAATTATGTGAATTGAAAAATTAATCAGATAAACGCTTTAATGTATGGTTTATTTGGGTATATAGGGGATAACAGCCGTGAAGTTTAATCGAGTTTATTTAATTGATTTTTTGTACTAAAATAACTTATTATTTTTTATTTATTGTTATTAATCAACAAAGTTAGGGCTTATAATTGCAAATATTCAAATGCGGCTTTACATAAAAATAAAAGTATGTTAAAATATTAACAAAGTCAAAAAGTGAGGTATTAATTATGAAAATCAAAGTATGTATAGGCAGCTCATGTCATTTAAAAGGCTCGAAGGTAGTGGTTGAAAGAATTCAAGAGCTTGTAAAAGAAAATGGGCTACAAAACAAGATTGATTTGTCGGGCGCATTTTGCATGTCAAAATGTCAAGATGGTGTATGTGTATCGATAGACGATACAATTCATTCAGTAAAGCCAGAGGCGATAGATGTGTTTTTTGAAAGAGAAATAATGCAAAAAATTTAATTTGGGAGGAGAGTGTATATGATGGAGTATTTAAAACTAAAAAAGGCAAATTGCAAGAATTGCTATAAATGTATACGATGTTGTCCTGTTAAATCTATACGCTTTTCAGGTGGTCAAGCTAATATTGTTAGCAGTGAATGTGTCTTATGCGGTCAATGTTTTGTTAATTGCCCTCAAAATGCAAAAGAGATTGAGAGTAACGTAGAGGCAACTAAAGTGCATATGTATTCTGGAGCGGAGGTTATAGCTTCAGTAGCGCCGTCATTTATTGCGAATTATAATGGTGTGGGTATAAAAACAATTGAAAAGGCGCTGAAAAGCGTAGGGTTTCACCATGCAGAAGAGACTGCAATAGGTGCGACAATTGTTAAAAACGAATATGAGAAAATGATAATAGAAGAGAAGAAAAATCTGCTCATTACATCTTCTTGCCATTCGGTGAATTTGCTTATTCAAAAATATTACCCGAGTTTACTACAACATCTTGCTGATGTTGTGTCGCCCATGCAAGCGCATGCCCTTGACATAAAGAAAAGGTATCCCGATGCTAAAGTCGTTTTCATAGGGCCATGTGTTGCGAAAAAAGATGAGGCAGGCCATTACAGTGGAATAGTCGATGAGGCTTTGACGTTTGAAGAGCTTAGTCAGTGGTTTAGTGATGAAGGGGTAGAGATAGACGTAAGTGAAATAAAAGATAACACAGAGGAGAGCTTAGCGAGGTTTTTTCCAACAACAGGCGGCATTCTTAAAACAATTACAAATAAAGATCCAGATTATTCGTATTTTGCTGTTGACGGAGTTGAAAATTGCATAAAAGTTTTAGATGAAATACTTGAAGGGAAAATTGATAAGTGCTTTATAGAGATGTCTGCTTGTGTAGGAAGCTGTATTGGTGGACCTGCTATGGAGAAAAGCAGAAAAAACTCTATTGTTGATAATATTAATATAAACTGTTATGCAGGCGAAAAAGACTTTGCAGTATCCGCACTATCTGCTGAGAATATGCACAAAAAATTTGTTCCGATTGCGCAGGTAAATCTGCCGCCTTCAAAAAGAGACATTGCAAATATTCTCCAGCAAATAGGTAAAGTTACAGAGAAAGATGAGTTGAACTGCGGATCGTGTGGCTACAATTCATGTAAAGAAAAAGCGGAGGCTGTCTACTACGGCAAAGCCGACCTCACTATGTGTCTTCCGTTTTTAAGTGAAAAAGCAGAAACTTTTTCTGAACTTATAGTGAACAACTCTCCGAATTCAATCATTGTATTAAATGACAACTTAGAGGTGCAAAAAGTCAATCAGTCTGCTGTTAAGCTGTTGAAATTGAGATCTCAAAGCGATATTTTAGGAGAACAGATTGTTAAGGTTTTAGACCCGACAGATTTTATGAGTGTTCGAGATACAGGTGTGCCAATCAAGGATAAGATGGTGTATTTAACCGAATACAACAAACATATAGAGCAGACGACCATTTTTGATAAGCAATATAAAATGCTTGTATGTATTATGCGAGATGTCACTGAAGAAGAGGAAGAAAAGGCGAAAAAAGAAGTGATAAGCCGTAAAACCATCGACACGACAGATAAGGTAATAGAGAAACAGATGAGGGTTGTACACGAAATTGCATCTTTACTTGGCGAAACAGCTGCTGAAACAAAAATTGCGCTAACGAAGCTAAAGGAGTCGATTCGAGATGATTAATTTATGTCCCGACATAGGTTTTAACAGTTTGAATAAGTATACCGAAGAGCTGTGTGGCGATCAGGTGTGTGTTGTTGAGAGCTCTGACGATTGTACTACTATAGTTTTGGCCGATGGGCTGGGGAGTGGGGTAAAGGCGAATATTCTCTCAACTTTAACGGCAAAAATTATATCCACCATGATTTCAGAGGGGCTGAGTATTACCGACTGCGTTGAGACGATTGCGCAGACTCTGCCAGTTTGCGCTGTTCGGGGAGTGGCGTACTCGACGTTCACAATAGTGCGAATCTTCAATGGAAATAAAGAGGCTGAAATTATACAATACGATAATCCACGGGTTATTTTATTTCGCGATGCTAAAAACTGTGAATTTTCCTATAATGAGATAATAATTAGCGGCAAAAAGATATTGATGTCTAAAATAAATCTTTATGAAAATGACATTCTTTTTTTAATGAGTGATGGGTGTATCCATGCGGGTGTAGGCAGTGCGTTAAACTTTGGCTGGGAGCGAAAAGATATTATCAGGTATATGGAGCCGCTAAGTCATGTGGGTTTTTCCGCAAAAGCGCTTAATACTATTCTCTTAGATGAATGCTACTCGCTATATGGAGGGAAACCTGGGGATGACACTACTGTATGTACTGTCAAAATGCGCAAAAGAGTGCCGATGAACTTAATAATAGGCCCACCATCTAACAGAAATGATGCAGACAGGATGATGTCGCTATTTTTTGCAAAAGAGGGTAAGCATATAGTTTGTGGAGGTGCAACTTCAGGGATCGCTGCAAATTTTCTAAACAAGGAGCTAATACCATCTCTCGACTTTTTTAGTGCAGATGTACCACCTACAGCGAAGATTGAGGGAGTTGAGCTTGTTACTGAAGGGATAATAACTATTAATAAAGTGCTTACCTATGCCAAAGATTATCTTGCAGAGAACAAGCTTTATTCACAATGGAGTACTAATAAAGATGGTGCGTCGTCTATTGCGAGACTACTATTTGAAGATGCTACTGACATTAATTTTTATGTAGGGAAAGCAGTTAATCCAGCGCACCAAAATCCTGATTTACCTATTAACTTTAATATAAAGATGCAACTTATAGATGAGCTTGCAGAATATCTTAAAAAAATCGGGAAAAAGATTAAAGTCAGCTATTTTTAGAAAGGAAGTCATGAGTAAAATGAAGAAATTTGATACAAAAGTTCAGTATATAAAATATAAGGTTTTACGAGAAGTTGCAAAACACGCATGGAACGACACGCTGCTTTCAAATATAACAGATATACCAAAACAGATAATAACTGGCAAAGAGTCTACAATGAGATGCTGTGTCTATAAAGAGCGTGCGATTTTATCAGAGCGTGTAAAAATAGCTATGGGTGGCGATAAGCTAAACCCCAATGTAATAGAGGTAATTGATATAGCGTGCGATGAATGTCCTGTATCTGGATACACTGTAACTTCTTCCTGTAGAGGCTGTCTTTCTCATCGTTGCTTTGATGCATGTAGGTTTGGTGCTATTTCATTTGATAGAAATTATACAGCACATATTGATGAAGAAAAATGTGTCGACTGTGGAGCCTGTGCAAAAGTATGTCCATACCATGCTATAATCAGTAGGAAGAGACCTTGTGAAAGCGCTTGCAAAGTAAAAGCGATACGAAAGGCGGAGGACAATAGCGCTGAAATTATAAACGACAAGTGTATTGCCTGTGGAGCTTGTGTTTACCAATGTCCATTTGGGTCAATTGCAGACAAGTCTTTTATTTTAGATACTATCGACATAATTAAGAAAAGCGACAACAACAAAAATTATAAAGTGTATGCAGTTGTTGCACCGTCTATTTCAAGTCAGTTCCAGCATGCGAACTTAGGGCAGGTGGTAAGTGGGATTAAAGAACTTGGCTTTCACACGATAGTTGAAGCTGCACTCGGTGCCGATGCAGTTGCGCTTGAGGAGTCGAGAGAGCTTGCCGAAAAAGAGTTTCTAACAAGCTCTTGTTGTCCTGCGTTTGTAATGTATATTAAACAGAACTTTCCCGATTTTGTACAACATATCTCACATAATCTGTCACCGATGGCAAGAATTGCGAAATATATTAAAGAAACCGACACCACTTCGAAAATTGTTTTTATAGGGCCATGTACAGCTAAAAAAATGGAATATCAACTAGACAGTGTTAACCCATACATAGACAGCGTTTTAACTTTTGAGGAATTACAAGCGCTATTTGATAGTCGCGACTTAGACTTAGAAGAATTGCCCATTGATGTTCTTGACAACGCCTCGTTTTTCGGGCGAATTTTCGCAAGAAGCGGAGGACTATCAGATGCTGTTGCGCAGGCTATAAAAGAGCAGAATATAGAGTTTGATCTCAGGGCGGAAAAGTGCGACGGAATAGAGGCATGTAAAGTAGCTATATTAAAGTCAGCAAAGAAGTTAAGTGATGTGAACTTCATTGAAGGCATGGCTTGTATCGGCGGATGCATCGGCGGCGCGGGGTGTTTGACGCACGGACCTAAAGACAAAGCTGAGGTTGATAAATACGGCAAATTAGCATTTGAAAAAACTTTGCTTGATGCAGTAAAGGTATTGAATATTTAGCAAAGACGACATTAAAAAGTGTCTTTGATACCTATAAATTTCACTTAATACAAGAGCGATTTATCAATAAATACTGTTTGAAAAATAACTATAAAGGCTGAACCCTTGCTTATATGCTTGGGTTCTGCCTTATTTTATATATACACTTATGAAGATGGTTCACAGTGAATTTTTTTAAAGTATAGCACTTTTCATCATAGCATTATTTATTAAGTTATCTATTTTGTGGGATACAAATGTAATAAACAAATATATTGATGTTATTTTATTTGATGAAACTATGAAACAAATATTTTATATCTTGAATATTGTTTGAATAGGTGATAGAGTTATATATAATACTATGAATTTTAAAAATAAAAAGGTAGAGCTTTTAATTTAGGCAAGAAAGGAATAAATGATGGCTATTTTAGTTTTAGGCGGGGCGGGATATATTGGATCACATACGGCAAATATGCTGTTAAATAATGGGAGAGAGGTTATTATCGTTGACAATCTCGTAACTGGATACGAGGCTGCTGTTGATAAAAGAGCAGTGTTTTACAATAAAGATATTAGGGACAAAGAGTTTTTAAACAAACTTTTTTTGGAAAATAAGATTGATGCGGTTATTCACTTTGCGGCGTTCTCGCTCGTTGGGGAAAGTGTTTCAAACCCTATAAAATACTATGACAACAATCTTTCTGCAACAGCTGCTTTGCTTGAATGTATGGTTGAAAATGGAATTAAAAATATCGTCTTCTCCTCAACTGCTGCAACTTACGGTAACCCAAAAACTATTCCAATAATGGAAGGGGATGAAACAAACCCAACAAACCCCTATGGTGAAACAAAACTTGCTATGGAGAAGATGTTTTACTGGGCCTCAAATGCCTATGGCCTAAATTATGTATCACTGCGCTATTTCAATGCATGTGGCGCTGATAGTAGTGGGAAAATTGGTGAAGCACACAACCCTGAGAGCCATTTAATTCCACTGATACTTCAAGTACCACTTGGGCAGAGAGAGACGATTAGTATATTCGGAGATGATTACGACACAGCGGATGGCAGTTGTGTGCGCGATTATATACATGTTACAGATCTTGCGAAAGCTCATATTTTGGCGGTTGATTATCTTATGGACGGCGGGAAAAGCGATATATTTAACCTTGGCAACGGAGTTGGTTTTTCTGTTAAAGAGGTTGTTGAGGTAGCGCGTGAAGTTACTGGACACCAAATACCAGAGGTGATATCACCTCGAAGAGCGGGAGATCCTGCAACACTTGTTGCTTCAAGCGAGAAGGCGCTTAAAATTCTTGGCTGGAAACCCGATATTTCAGATATAAAGGATATTGTGGCATCTGCTTGGAACTGGCATAAAAATAATCCGAACGGTTACGGTGAGTAGTATGTAGAATTTTGGGAGTGTGAGCTCAAAAGATACTACAAAACTTGCGGGACATTGAAAATATAAGTTATATAATACAGAATATCACGGTTAATTTATGTTTGAAAATATAATACTACAGAACAAAACAAGCGGTTGTGGCAAATTTAGCCACAACCGCTTGTTTACTTGTGTGCACTATTCTGTTTACTTGTGTGCACTATTCTGTTTACTTGTGTGCACTATTCTGTTTGCTTGT
>CAYJJJ010000008.1:0-13029 GCA_964370465.1 uncultured Oscillospiraceae bacterium | reverse complement strand
ACCCTGAACTGGTCTGCCAAAGGCAGCACAGATTTCATAGCCCATCTGCTCATATTTTCTGAACTCTTCGCTATAACGGTTATCAATTTCATCAAAGCTACTGTCGAGCCTGAACTTAATATCATCAAACCAAGGGCTTTCTATCTGTATATCGATATGAAATTCGTAGGTAGTTTTGTATCTCGGTGGGTTATAGCTCTCTCTACCGTCATTTGTCTGGCGGTAAATCTGCTCTTCATCCTCTTTGATATCGAGAGTGCAGTTTAGCACCTGTGAGAGCATTATAACATCGGGATTTTCATCTCGCCAGTTATCTCTTTTGCAGTAGATAAAAGTGCCATTGCGCTCATCAATTTTTATCTCGTTGTCCTTACCGAGTGATTTGGTAGGTGAGAATGCTTGAACAGCTTCCTCGTTTTGTTTGCGATAGGCAAGTTGAGCATTGATTTCCTCTAAAGTTGAGTTTCTGCGGTCATCAAAAAGGGGAGAGAGCTGTTTTGCGCAGTCTTTGCACATGTTTCCATCCTCAAGTTTTCTGTTACCGAGTAGGCCTATTTTTTCTCCGCAGATATCACATTCTTTTTTGTCAAAAAGTCCCATAGTGTTGCCACCTTTCTATTAATAATTTTTTTTAATATTTTCCGCCGCCGCTTCCACCGCGACTACTTCCGCCACCGCTACTTCTACCACCACTGCTACTGCTTGAACTCTGCTTTGCAGAGCGGGTTGTGTTTTCATAGAGGTATCTATCATAGCTTTGTTCAAGTATAAACGAGTCTTGCTTTACATAATCTGAAGCTTCTTGTTTTTTCCTTGCTGTGTTCATCGCGGATTTCATAACACCAGTAACAACAAATGCTACGATAATACCTGCTATAATACCGATAATTGCTGCAACCATAATATCCTCTGATGTAGTGGGCTCACCGGAGTAGGTGACACCAGTAGCGGCAGCAGCTAAAAACTTAGTTGTTTCATCGAGGTATTTATCATAAGCGCCATAGAAGTCATCATCTTGCAAGTAGGGAACAATTACTTCGTCTATTCTGTCAAGCGCCTCATCGGTGACAACAGTGATGCCATAACCCCTGCTTGTTGTGTAGTAGTCGCGTTCTGAGGTGTTTTGCCCAAAGACGATACCGTCACGGGAAGTGTCGAGCGATGGGTGGGTATCTAAGTACTCTTTTATCGTGAGTCCATCTGTTGTGGTAGTGGTTATAAAGTTGATATCAACATTATAGTCCTCTCGAATTTCCAAAATTCTCTCTGTTAGCTTTAACTCTTCTACATCGCTAAATAGGTTTGCATCATCGACGACGAAAACTTCGCCCGGTATATATGGTGATGTTATAGCTGCTTCTGGCTCGGTTTCAGTGTCTGAACCGCTGTCCTCCGGAGTAGTAGATGGGGTGCTACCGCTCTCTAAATATTCAAGTACCGCATCTGCCGCAACACCAGCACCTGCGAAAAATGCATCAAATACCAAACCCTCGGAATCAAGTCCTACCATTGCATAGAATATATCATCGTTTTCCGATTCGAAGATAATATCATTGGCAACACCATAGGTATAAATTGAAATTGTATTGTCGATAGCATCAATTATTAAAGCGATACCGCCATCTGGCGCCGATTCTTTAAAGGAACCGTCTTCCAATACAGTTGCGGCATACTCATCCCACGTAAGGTCTGGATAGTTGCTTTCAAAGTCCCTTGTGAAGGCGAATATCCCGATACCGGTTTCTACCTCAAATTCCCATAGAGCATAGTCGAGTTCTTCTGCCTCTTCATATGTCATCCACTCTGCTTCATCATAAACAAAGAGGAAAATCGCATCACTATCGGTGGCAAAAACTGGGAGTATAGCTGACGAAACAAGAATACCGACTAAAACAATGCAAAGTAGCGCTTTTTTAATATTTTTTTTCATAACAAGCCTCCCCTACATCAAAAACAGTGACAACAAAGCAACTGGTACAGCTGTTGCAACCATAAGCCCAAGTCGCCACAGCCAAAGTTTGCCCTTATCAATCGGAAGTTCACCTGCTATCTTTCCGGTCTGACCATTTATAGCAAACTGATACATCTTATCGTTGAATTTTGTGTTTAGCATCCAAACGGGGAGCAGGGCATAGTTTATATCGCCACCTTGCATCTGCACGAATGAATTTTTGCCAGTTACCGAAGAATATCCTGTGACTGTTTTGCGAAATGCATTTTCAGTGGAGGTTATAACTCTGCCTGAAGCTCTCTCTGAGCTCTCACCGACGCTAACATCAAATTTATCTGCAAAATATCCCGCCATATACATAGGACTAAATGGAGTGAGTGCACCGTAATCGTATGGCTCGATACCGTCCATATAGTTATCATCCATTTTAGTTGAGGCATCAACTGGGATTTTTTCAAAGCCGATTTGTCCGCTTCTGTAAACCTCATAGTACTCGGTTTTGGTGTAGTTGTAATTGCTATCGCTCCAACGGCGAACTTTTGTTGCGTCAAATGTAACGCCACCGCTACCGGTACAACTAAACAGCCAGAACGGAACATACACACCACTGATTTTAGATATTCTGTTTCCTTTGGTGAAGGCATCTGGAAGAAGAGGCTTACCCTTATAGAACTCTAAAAGCTTTGCCTCTGCCTGTTTTTTATCGAGTTTAAAGGGGATTGCCAAATCGGGGGTTACCATGCCGCTTATATTGTCGGTCATGACAACTGGATTTCCGCAGTACATACACTCTGTTGCAACGGTATCACCGTTTGATACAACCTCTGCCCCACAAGATGTGCAGGAAAAACCGCTTTGGTCTGTTTCGACATGATCTCGAACATACCCCTCAATATGCCAATCAATCTTAGATGCACCAGCAGCAGCTTCGGGTGTGGGGGGGCTTTGCGGCTTAAAGAGATCCTCTTTAAATTCGCTGTCGCAAGAATCGCATAAAAGGAGTTGTTTTTCCGAACTGAAATGGAGTGGCGCTCCACATGACGGACATTGATATTTGAGCATTTCATCAGCCATAATATCACCTCTTTCTTTAGTTTATTTTATCAAAATGCCAAAAAAAATAAAATGTGCCATTTAGCACATTTTATTAATTATATTATTTTGGAAAACCGTAATATTAAGATGATGTTTATTGAATATTTGTCGATATCCAGCCGTTGCCGACTACATAAAGCACAAGATCCATAGTGCTTTTGAGGTTTGATTTTGTCAGCATATTTTCTATATGTCTTTTAACTGTACCCTCAGCTATATGTATCTCTTCGGCTATTTCCTTTCGAGTATATGAATGGCAAATCATTCTTAAAATCTCGAGTTCTCTATCGGTGAAAGGCGCCTCTCCCATAGCAGTGGGAATCTGAACGCTTTCTGGGAAACTGCCATTTCCCTGCATTACCGCTCTTATCATATCCACAAAATCATCTATCTTACTTGATTTTGATAAAAATGCATCGGCACCAGCTTCTTTTGCCTTTGGTATGTAGGATATTTCATCGAATCCCGACATAACAATAACCTTTATATCGGGAAACTCAAACTTTAATTTTTCGGTAAGCGTAATACCGCTGTCACTCTTTTCCATCGAAACATCTGTGAGGACAACATCGGGACGCACTTCTTTGCAGAATCCAATCACCGACTTCACATCACTCGAGCTGCCCACATACTCCATATCGTCTGTAGACTGGACAATATTGCGAAAAGAATCGAGGACTGATTTATGGTCATCAACTATAAAAACTCTTATCATCGTTTTGCCCCCTTCCAATAGTAATAATTAAACTAAACTCAGGAATTACTTCAACCTTTAAAGTGCCTCCAACGGTTTCAACACGGTTTCGAATTCCAAACAGTCCACCGCCTTCTATAAGGCTGTTTTTCGGTCGCTCACCGTTGTTTGTTATCTCAAATCTGTAGTTGTCATTATTAATGATTATCTTCGCAAACACCTTAGTTGCGCTTGCGTGTTTAATCGCATTTGTGCTGGCTTCCCGCAGTACTGAAAGAAATAAGAAAGCTATCTGCTCCTCTTCTGGCAGTGGGTCATGAAGCTTTATTTCAAGTCCGATTTTTTTGAAATAGTTGCATATTTCTAAAAGGAATTCTTCTGAATTTCCGCCGCCTCGCTCTTTTATATGCAAAATAGCATCTTGAGATAGTGTGAGTAGCATTTTATAATCTGGCTCATCACTGCTTTGAATTAGCCTTTGAATAGCAGTTAACCTCTGCCCTAAGACATCGTGTACACGTCCGCGTATACGAGAATATTCACGCTCCCGTCTGAGGGCTTCAATGCTTTCAGTGAGGTTATTTATCTCACTGCTCTGTCGCTCAAGCTTTTTATGCTCTTCTTCGAGTGTATAGTATGCGCCAATACTCTCAGTGACATCAACAGCTGTAATCTCAAAATATTTTTTCCCGCGCGACTGAAACTGTTGTCTTGAAAATCTCCAGGCACTTTTTGGTGTGCGCAGAAGAATATCCCCCTCAACTACCTGAGTTTCAACATTTTGAACGGTGAAATATGACAAACTATCCCAGAATATCAGTCCATTTTTGGGCTCGCCACCTACGTATTCCAATGCGAGTTCCATCATTTTTTCATTTGTCAAAAAGATATATCCTTGAAGGTCACAGAAGAGAACACCACAATGCAATGTATTGAGGCCATCAATTATCGAGAAGTTATTGATTTCGTGCTTTTGCCGAGTCATCGCGGTTTTTATAAGGTCTACAATTCGATAGGATAAAACTACAATCGATATTAAAAGAAAAATAATGTATCCGTTGTTTATAATATCGGCAAAAACAGGTAGTGTTATAAATACAGCAAATATAGCTGGGAGTGCACTTTTAACTTTTTTTACAGCTAAAACAGCAAAATAGAAGACAGTTAGAATTCCAGAAAAATAAAGGGCAATATCAAAATTTGCAAGGTTAATTATTCCATATCGCCTGTTAATAATCGATGTTACTACTGTCATAGCTATCATAGCTATATGAATTAGCAGTAGCGCCTCGCCAAAAATCTGATATTTAAGCCGAAACCGATAGCTAAGTGTTGTAACACATAAATAAGCGCCCTCTGCTGCAAAAAGAATAATTAAAGCGAAAAAAACTATAAATAAAATATCTGAAGAGTAGAAAAATAAATCAATCATTTTGCTCCTCCCAGTTTTTAAATGTGAGCAGATAAATTTCCGACTCCTCCCAAGCTTTTGAAACTAAGGTGTATTCAGCCTTGTATTTCGGGAGTCTTGGGAAATCGTCATTTATATATAGTGGGTTATCTGCAACTATAGAAAAAATTAAGTCTGCGTTGTTTTCATATATTTGAATTAAAAAACTCTTGCAGTTGTGGTTTTCTGCTCGCTCAATAGCTGAGGTAAAGAAAGCGAATATCACCGATATATTAGCGGTGGACAAATTACCTGTAACTGCACATCGCACCACAATCTTTATGCCGGCATTTTCAGCGAGTTCACGAACCTCTGAAAATGAGTTTACCAAAATAGAGATAGGCTGGCTATCCTGATAGAGTGCGTTTATTCGAAACATACTATTTCTTTTCATAATGGTCGCGCATACGTTAATAGCAAACATATATTTTTTCTTATCGCCGCCATTTGCTATCTGTTCGATATAATACCGAATTAGTTCGGTCCCTTTCATAAGTATATTGTCAATGCTGTCATAGGCGATTTTTTCTGCCGAAAGGGAAGCGAGATTTGCCTTTACCTCTTGCTTTTGAAGCAAAAACTCATTGTTTTTCTTGATAATATTGTTGACGACAGAGAGCTTTGCTTCAGCGGTATTTATTGCAGTGTAGTCTTCAAAATAATAGAACACTCCACCTACAATATTATTGCTTCTTTTGATGAAGTTCTCATTGACATCCTTTGTAACAAGAGATTTATAAACTGTTTCGCCGTTATTGTTTGTTATTTCCATAGCGAGATTTGAGTGTTTGAAAAATCTAATATAACCTTTGTTTGTAGGGAAAAGTCTGCTTTGAATACAAGACTCTATGTATAGCATAACCATAATAGTTACTGCGAATGTTAAATCAAATTCACTAAACAGAGGAATATGAGATGCCCTTAAAACTGCATATATAATCAAAAATACACTGAGAAAAGCAGGAATGATAAAGACCTGTTTTCTGGGGTTTGTAATGCTTTTGTAAACGAGCATAGAGTAGGCGAAAATAACGCTTAACGCAACCCATGCCATAACAAAATAGTACCCTATATTATGGGTGAAATAGCTGAAATAGTAATCATCTATGATGAAAACTAAGCTGTGAAAGTTGTTTGTGAAGACAAGTAGTAGCGGCAAAAAGGTAAGGGTGAAATATATTCTGTATGCCATTTTCACTTTTTTGCTCTGCGTCTGTCTGCCAACGAGCAAAGCTACTTTTACAAATAGCGCAGGCATAATTAGTATGGGGATATAATACGAGTACCAAAGAGCGGTTTCTATAAATGAATTGTTGCTGTTTATAGATTTTAGCAGCCCTGTGGAAATAAAAAGCAGTAGAAGTGCGAGTGCTGTAAACAGTTGATTTCTTATTTTTACATCTGATATTCGGTGTCTGATACTTATCATATAGCAGATAGTTACAAATAACAACGGCAAGAAAAACGCAGTCAATTCTATTGAATTAACAAATCCATAAAGTCTGGTGCTAAAAGAGTCGCGCCTGAGTGTTTTCGCTATAAGTGTAGTTGCGTAGTTGAAATCAGAAATATCCTCAATATATCGTGCGTTATCGTACTGCACAGGGGATGGGTAATAGCGCATATCTGCACTGCCATCGGGCAATCGAAATCCAGCTTCTATTAAACTATCTCCAAGTTCTTCGCTAAAAGAAATGCTATCGTTATAAACCATAGCGCCAAAATCAAAGCTTAGAGTGCCATCGCTTGGGATAATAATTTCAATATCTCTGCCGGACTTTATAAGAGATACCGCCACGCTGTCAGTAGTTACGATAACAGCAGTTGACATATCGTCTGTTAAAAATCTGTTCTCGCTGTATATCTCTTCAAAATCCTGCGCAACCGCATCTATATCATATTCTCCGTAGAGTGCCTGCGCCATTGCCGCAACAATATAATGCGTATTTTGATATTCCCACATATTGGCAGCGACCATACCGCCAAAATCGAAGTTTATTGGTAGATTTGTGGAAATTAAATCCTTAAAACTTTCGATATTCACATCGGTCTGCTGTCGGTCTATTGCGATAACGATAGTTTGCGTATAGTGGGGTATGAATGTATAGTTTTCGTCTGCTTCAATTAGCGGTGCAGCGGTTGTGTTGTAAACCGCAATATTATCGCCCAGAGCAAAATCTCTTATTGTTGTTTCGAATTTTGTTTCTTCTATCGCTATTTCTGGCGATGTGTTTGCGATGGTATCTATATATAGGTCGCACTGCTCATAAATATAGTAGCTGTTGCTTGATGGTGCCCCGCTAAATATTGGGACTGCGAAAACAGCGATAGCTATTAAAACTATCGCAACTATTATTGCAGATGCAATTTTTAGTTTTCGCATACAACATCGTTCCTTAGTATTTTACTATTATTATACATTTGCGAATTCGCTTTTTCAACGGTTTGTCACCTAAAATCAATTGCAAAGCACTATTATAGCATCGCCATCAGCGAAAGAAATGCGCTCTGTCTTATCTGGATTCACAACAATCTCAAAGCCATCTTTAGAACTGCGCTTGTAACCAACTGCTACCTCTCCACGATTATTTGCAATCTCTACAATATCATAGAAGTTAACTGTTTTTTCGGTATTGATATATTCGCTTATCGGTTTTATGTATATTTCGTTTCCATCAGCGCTTAGTAGCTCACGAAATACCACTGCGAGGTCGCGGTTTTCAGAAATCTGCGCCATCATCATATTGACAATATAGTTGCCAACGACAAAATCATTTACCTTCGCAACACGTGCAAGCTTTTGGTTTGTTGGGTTTTTCATCTCACTTGTAATGTTAAACGAGAGCCCGCGCTTTTCGCATATGTCACGCAGGTGTATAAGCTTTAGTAGCATCTGCGCATCGGATATTTCTGTATCCACCTCGTCACTGCTAAGCATTACTATATTTTCAACACCGCTTGTTGCAAGCCTATCAAGTTCTTCTCTTCTTCTTGTGTCGCAGTCGACAGTGTTTAGAGTTATATTGTTAAAAGTTTCAAGTGCCAGTTTACAGTTTGATGCTATATTGTCCGCAACAGTTACAACAGTGCCGCAGGCAGAGTATTCATCAAGCTCTTTGAGTATGCTACTGAGCATATCATTTATACCGATAATAAGAATGTTATCAGGCATAATTTCTTCTGCAACACTTGTTTTAGCGATAACATCATCTATATTTGTTTTAGGCGGTTCACTCGCTTTCATAGCGCCGTTATCTTCCATTAAAAGCAGTATTTTATCGCCATTTTGCATAGCGAATTCAGCCCCTGGATTTAGCATAACTTTATTGCCACGCTTAAACCCAAAGACAATAGCTTTTTTAAACATTTTAGATATCTCTGCAAATTTTTTGCCGACAAGCTGTGGCATATCTTCAAAATAAAGCTCATCGCCATCGAAGTCAAATAGCTCGGTTAAAACTTCTGATAGTCCCGACTGTCTACAAGTCTGTGCAATTATCCGTGATATTGTGTCATCAGTGAGCATAACTTCAACATTGCCTTCACCGGCAATAACTGCCGCGTCGTAGTTTGTGGTATCATTAACCGAGGCAACAATGCAGGGAAGTGCTGTTATATTTGCATCGTCAAAGTAGTTGTTTATTGCGAGTATTGCCTTTGTTGTAATGAAATCATCGTGCACATTTATTATTATCGAGCGACAATCCTGCATAGCGCATTTTTTAAGCATATTCACATCACAGATATCCCCAGTTCGGCAGATGAGCCTTGTTGTTTTAAAGTCCTCAATCTGTCCTCTAATAGCCTCGTCCATCTCCTCTTTGCCCTCGGGGGAGAGTACGACAATACACTCATCTTTACTGCTTTCATTTGCAAGTATAAGCTCAGAAATTATCGTGTAGATATTATCATCAAAGCCGAGGATAATAGTGTGGTTTTTCTCAACAACCTGAGAATTGCCCTTTTTAAGTGAGTTTAGTTTTTCTTCAAAACCTGTGGTTATAATACCGATAAGTATACTTGTTATAAATAGGCCACAAAGGGTTACAACGCTCATTATGACGAGGAAAGGAACGTCTCCGGTGTCGGTACCTGTTATAGTTCCGGCGTCAATAGTGTGCATAATGCCCGCCCAAACATTCTGCCCAAAAGTTGTGTTGCTAAAAATAATGGCAAGCAGTGCGGCAATAACTATAACACCAGCAGTTGCCAGAAAAAGCACAGCTATAAGCGAAGCGGTCCCTTTGGACATAAGATTATCAAATCCATATCTCATTTTAGCTTTAAATTTATCAAACATATCATATCCCCCAAAAAAATAATTCTTACAAATAAGGTTGCGACAATAAAGCCACAACCTTATTTTATTTATTATACCATAATAGTTGCAACTGCGAAACTTCTAAGCCCATGGATCGGCACTTTTAGGTTTCCGAATATCAGGCAATAGGTGATATTCCCACAAGAACCACTCACCGGTAGACTCTTTACGGCGCAGTTTAACCCCTCTTGCAGAATCTGCACCGCCTGATTTTAAAAACAGTTGAAGATACCCTTCGCCGATTAAATCCTCACTGTGGGATGTTTTATAAACTTTAATAGTTAGCGGCTCGCAGGGCTCGTATTCGTTATCAGGAGCAGCTCCCACAAAATACGATGCCGCCAAATATTTTTTGTCGCGAAACCTATCGCTCAAAAACTGTATTTCATAATTCGAAAGCGGACGAGGACCCTTTAGGTAGTTTAGCATATCAATGCATATCTCTTTGTTAATGGGATATAAACATAGAGCGACTACCGTTAAGGCGGCAACTTTATTCGGATCTTTAAAGTCAGCACCGTCCATAATTTTCAGCTGGTCTAAAGAGGCTGGCATACCGCTAATTGCAACATCGACACAGCTTGCATTAGCAAGACCATCGCTGTTTTGATTTTCGGCGATATTTGAAGCTGCATCCCGAACATTCTTTCCAATTTCATTTTTTAATTTGTCAAAAAAACCCATAAGCTCATTCTCCTTTGTTATATATAAATAATCCGAAAGGATTATTTATCAGGCATTTGTGGCGGTTACCGTAAACGGCGGGCCGCAAACAATAAGATAAAGTGTTAATATTAGTGAAGCTAATATTAATAAACATATCTGTTACGAAGCTATTATAGCAGATAAAAAAACTTAAATAAATGTGCCAAATTGCACATTTATCTATAGATACAAAATAAAGCTGTAATTTAGTTAATATAACCATTGTAAATAGTGCGGTTTGTTGTATAATGAAATTATATATATCTTAACCGATTTACTGTATTTATTAAAATGCTATTACCCTAAATAGGGGCGGAAAGTGATGAGTTGCATTTAAAATTCTAAAAATTATTTACATCTGCGCTAAAACTGTCTGCAACTATTTATCAGTTTAAAACTGACTTGCATATATTAAGTTGAAATACATCACAACTGCAACACAATTTGCTGATAAAATTTAAAAAAGGAAGGTGAAAAGATGTATTACGATAAAAGATGTGTTTTAATAGTAGATGACGAAGTTCGGATGACAAGGGCAATAAGCGACCTTCTTGCTGCAAATAATTTTCATATTTTAACAGCAGAGGACGGAGCCAGTGGCGAGAGAGTTTTTTATGATAACAGTGAGCATATAGACATCATTTTGCTCGATGTAATGATGCCAAACGTTTCGGGTTATGATATGCTTAAAAATATCCGTGGTAACAACTGTTTAGTGCCGGTTATTATGCTGACTGCAAGGGGAGAGGAGTATGATCAGGTTTATGGGTTTCAGCTCGGAGCTGACGACTACATAACAAAACCTTTTTCGCCATCGCTTCTCTTAGCGAGAATTGATTCGGTGCTCAAAAGGGTTGGCAAGGCGACCGCAGATGAAATTAGAGTCGATACTATTTCGGCAAATCTTGCTACACGCACCATAACAAATAGCGGAAATCAACTTACACTCACAAACAGAGAGTTTGAGCTTCTAACTTTTTTTCTGGTTAATCCAAGGCAGATATTTAGTCGGGAGCAACTGTTGAATAATGTGTGGGGGTATGATTTTGAGGGCGATGAGCGGACGGTAGACACCCACATAAAGCAACTTCGAACAAAGCTTGCAGATAAGGGGAAACTTATAAAAACCGTACATCGAGTAGGGTATAAACTTGAGGTTATAAAGTGAGAATTTCAATAAGAGCTAAAATAATACTTACTTTCACAGCGCTTATGGCGATAGTTCTTGCGGCGCAACTTATATTTAATAGTTTTTTTGCAGAAAGCCTTTATACAGAATATAAAGTGCGGAGTATGGAAGATGCATATGCAAATATTGAAAGTGAGTTTAACGGCGACTACGATACAATAGAAATGTTGGTTGAAAACTATGAAAATCAACACAACATGAATATTATGATGTTTTATGAAAACTCGCTCTTTTATGTAACTACGAATAAGCTTTTAGGGAATTTGCAAAACTACAGGCTCGATTACAATATGAACGATTTGGTGACCGCTGAAAATGAACCCAGACCAGGCGTTATGCCACCGACAAGAGATGATTTAGAGCTTCGAGAGCAGTTTTTATATGACGGGGAAACAGTCAATGTTATAATTACGATACATGCCGATTCGATATCCGATAGCGTTTCGGTTTTTTCAAATGCGAGCCTTATGATAACGCTCGCTGTGTTTGTTATCGGGTTTATCGTCTGTCTGCTGATTTCAAATAGCATTACAAAGCCAATTCGGGAAACACTTGCAGTTACAAACAAGCTTGCAAAACTCGATTTTACCGACAGTGTAGACGAAAAAATCAGCTCGACTGAGCTTGCTGGTTTGGCAGTTGGGATAAATGAGATGTCGCAGAAGTTAAAAGTAGCGACAGATGAGCTTTACTGTGCAAACGAAAAGCTAAAGGCAGATATAGATTATCAGAAGAGAATTGAAAATATGCGCCGTGAATTTATTGCAAATGTGTCGCACGAGATGAAAACCCCACTCGCTCTTATGCAGATTTATGCCGACAACTTAAAGAGTGAAATTCCGGGAATTGATAAAGAATTTTATTACAATACAATTATTGAGGAGAGCCAAAGTTTAAGTGATATGCTCTCGTCACTGCTCGATATATCATCTATTGGAAATGGTCTTATGGCTATGGATTTAAAAGATGGGTCTTTATCGAATGTTTGCAAAAACTTTATTCAAAAGCTCGCACCGATTTTAGAAGAATTTAATGTTATATCTGAAATTGCGGATGATGTTGATGCCGTATTTGATGAGAAGTATATAGAGATGGCGATGAGAAATTATATAGTTAACGCAACAGAACATGCGAAAAAAGGCTCCACTATAAAAATAACCCTTGATAAAAATCGAAGTTTTTCGGTTTACAATGAGGGCAGTCCTATAAATGATGATGACTTTGGGCGGATTTGGGAGAGCTTTTACAGAGCCGATAAGTCACACAATAGAGGGAATAACAATGTGGGTCTTGGTCTTAGTATTGTGAAAGCGGTTATCGAGGGTCACGGTGGCAGATATAGCGCGCAAAATATAGACAAAGGCGTCCTGTTTTCGTTTGAAATTTAAGGTTTTTTAATAGTTTGAAAAAGAGATGGAGACATCTCTTTTTTTTGTGGTGGTTTTTGTTTTGGGGATAAAATGGAAGGGAGGAGGGCGGCGCCCACAGCGGCGATTTTTCAAATCGCCAATGTCGTCTTCGACGACAAAACGCATGAAATGCGTTTGCTGTGGGCGCCCCTCCAAACCTACCCCCTCCAAACCTACCCCCTCCAAACCTACCCCCTCCAAACCTACCCCCTCCA
>CAYJJJ010000007.1:0-39464 GCA_964370465.1 uncultured Oscillospiraceae bacterium | reverse complement strand
AAATACCAAAATCTCCCTATCCAACTAAATATTTACCGATAAAAACGACCATACCCACAAATATTTGGGTATGGTCATTTAAAAGTTAATTTTGTTATTCGCCTTTTATTTTAGCTGATGCCATAAAGATTGAAATCATCTTTAAGAGGTATTGGACGGTATTTATTTCCTTCTCGCTCCAAACTCTGTTTTTGCTGTTGTCATCAATTCCGAGCACAAGTCTTGTATGTCCTTTGCCCTTTACTTGTGTTAACAGGTAAGACTTTGAAAAATCAGCGTCGACTGAACCCAACTTATCACTTATATCAATATCATTTAAATAGTTGTTGTGCATAACTCCATTAATTTCAAGTGGTGCAAAATAGCTTTTGAGGCTTTCAACGTTAACATTTTTAAAGTCGTCTATCTTAGCTGTGACATTATCTGAGGTCCACTCATACGAAATACTATAGCTTTTACCATCGTCAAAAGTTTGCGCAACATAGCAGCGATCTGCATTCATCTGCGTACCCAATAGCCGAAGCACAACATTCATCGACTTTGAAACATTTTCCGCCTGATACATCAAATCAAAAGCCGTTGAGGTGATGTTTGCATCGTAGAAAGTGTTGCTGCTTTTGCTTGAATTATCGACATCGGTGAGTTTCTTTGTGGTTGTGTCAGATAGCTCATCTGAATAGATTGTGTATCTATCTTTTCCCATAGCCTTTGAGCTATATAGCGCCTTATCCGCACACTTATAAAGCCCTTCGTAACTGCTTGCATGTTGCGGATATAGTGCAACGCCAATACTCCCGGAAACTTTATAGTCGTTATTTTTGCCGGCATAACTTGTTTTGAATGCATCTGCAATTGCTTTTGCCTTGCTTTTTATAACCCTATCATCGGAAATATCTTTGACGAAAACCAAAAATTCATCGCCGCCAATTCTCCCGATAATATCAGCGCCCCTGAAATTTGCGTGGAGATTTTTCGCTATATCGCATAAAACAATATCGCCGAAATAGTGTCCCAGCTCGTCATTTACCGACTTAAAATCATCAACATCAATAATAAATAGTGCGTGAAATGACTTTGGAGAGGTTTCAATAATATCTCGAATGCTGTTTTCGGTCGTTATTTTATTTAAACAATTTGTCAAAAGGTCGGTTTTAGATAGAACTTCAAGCCGTTTTTGCTTATCGATATCGTATGTTTTGCCGACTGAGAAAATAGGTTTCCCCTGCTTATCATACATTGTTTTATAGATAATTTTATAGTATCTCGTTGTGCCATTACTTTGCACAAATCGCACCTCAACCGGTTTCATTACACCGTTTTTTAGGTTGTTGTCGAAATCTAAAAACGCATCTAAATCATCAGGGTATACCATACCACTTGATACAACATATTCTGGAAAATTCTGTTTTTCCGCAGAAAGACCTAAAATTTCTCTGCCCTTACCATAAAACTGAATTGTGGAGAGCTTGTTGTCATAGACCCAAAACCATTCATCAGAAAGCTCGGCAACTGTTTTAAATAGATCTTTGTAGGTCATGCGGTTGTAATAATAGCCGTCCCAATCGGTTTCTTCATCATCGCCAGCAAGGTGCGGACGCAAGTCTTGCATTGTGCTGACAAGCATCCTATCGCCATTTTCATCAACTGCATTTAACCTGTAAATGCTGATATATAGCGGCAACTCCTCATTTTTGGCAGTGATATCCATCCAATTAAAATGAGCTTCGCCCGACTTTAGAGCCTCCATGACATGTTCACGGAATGAAAGTTTTGAGTTTTTGCCGTTTGGCTGGTTTTCAGGCGTTAACTCGTAGAATTTCTCCATATACTCGCTCTTTTTCGAAAGCCCATATAAATCGACGGTATATGAATTGCAATAGATACTATCCGCCTTCTCATTCAAAATATTGATACATATAGGTATTCCGTCCATCGCCTCTATAAACTGCTCCACTGAAAATCCAATATTATCTTTATTTATGCTACCAAACATTTTGTACCCCACATACCTTCTTTTTATTAAAACCCCACTATTTAAAACTAATAAACCTCAAAACAGTTATTTTATTAGTTTCCCAAACGATATAAATTATTGCTGTATTTTAAAATACTTCCTCGAGAGGAGGCGATAAAATCGATGTTAGTATATCTGCCTTTAGACATGAATGATAGAGGTCATATCTATATTCATTTAGGATATCATCCACCTTTTTAAACAGTCTATCATCTTTGAATACATAACTTGTAAAATCAGGGCAATACCTTGTGCCAATTTGCGACATCATATCTTCTTTCATATCGTCAAGCGTCTTCTCAACTGCATAACTTCTGCCGACACTATCTGTTGCGGCATCTATAGAATCTGCTATCGTAATAATATCGATAATAGATTTCACAGGACTTTTTAAATTATCAAATTCATTTGGATAGCCAAATTTACCATCGAAACTTTTGTGGTGGCCAAACGCAATATCAGATAGATGCGAGAATAATGAGCCTTCAGCTGACCTTGTCAAAACCGAATCCTCGATAAACTTATACATATGGTGGTTTTCGCTAATATCATCTTCAAAGCTTGGCGCCTGTTTTATAAATGCCTCGGCTTTCGTTGAATGCTGTTTAATCATCTCAAACTCATGGTCATTTAGTCTTCTTACATAAAATGATACCATATGCGAATAGACAAGCTTTCCAATATCGTGAATAAGCCCAGAATACCAGACAAATGTGAGTATTTCATCGCGATTTGCCAAAACATCTTCTACGGTATTCATATCAGGCAAAGTTAGAAATTTTTCAGGCTCAAACTTTATAATGTAGTCTGCAATAGTACATGATATTTTAGCCACCATAACCGAGTGGACAAATGTTGGCGAGTGGCGAAATACCGTTAGTTTTAAGAGGAGTTTTAGGTATGTTATATCATCAAATGCATTAAAGCTACCTATAGCGAAGTTCGAGAGCATCGTTGTAACTCTCGCACTCGACACATTATCCGGTATATTCTCAACATAGCTAAACACACCGTCTTCAATCTCTTTTGTTATCCGCTTCTGATCTTCTTTTGAAAGCTCCTGTGGGGGATAAAGATGCAGATAGACCAAAAACAACCCACCTATATGGAGCTTTTTATAAAGGTCATCATAGCTGTAATCGTCATCTGCCTGACAGTGTATCTCATATAGTTTTTCAAGAAGTTCTTCACAGGTTATAATCCCATTGTGAAATCTCGCCGCATTATAGTAGTATATATTCTTAACTTGAACCGATGTGTAGTCATTAGTTTCAACGAGATCGTCAATGCGATTAGATTCATAGAGAAAAGTAGCCGACTCGAGCAGTCGCGCTCTATGCCTCTCTTTGACATTTATTTGTCGAACAGAGCGGAGCGCTGTGATGGTTGATGAACATAGGTTTTCGTGCAAATTTTGGTAGTATGCCTTGAGCGGAAAATCGGGGTCAACCCGGCTTACAGTGTTGTTCCAAAAATCGAGCGCCCTATCATATCTTCTAAAAATTTCCTCTGTATTTAAACTTGCAACGCTTATATATGAGTTTCCATAAGCTCTTGCTATTAAGTTTCGTGTTTCTGAGTCAAACTCCTCGTACCTATCGCTATATGCTATAACTTTATCATAACAATCCGACATCTCAGCTTTAAACAGGAGAGTATCGAGATAAAATAGGGCAAGCCCCTTATAGAACATATTGCGGATATACATTGCATCATCGCCAATACTCTTTGCGTAAATAGTCAAAGCATCTCTTATCTGATAACATAGCCCTGTATCGATGCTCTCGCGGTATCCTGAAAGTCTTTTTGCAAACTCTTCAAGCTCTGTCGCATTTTTCTCGCTCATCTCAGCTGGGTTTTTAATTATTGGTGTTATAACTTCATCTATTAAATTATTGGTTTCATTTATAATGTTTCGGATTTCAATATTGCGCTTTGATAAAACTTCTCTAACATTTTCACGTTTCAGTTTTTTTCCGCCACTAAATTGACTTGATGCCAACTGAACAAAAAGCAATTCGTTTTCTATTATTTTTTCAAGCACTTTCTTCATATTGTCATCTCTTTTCTATTCTAACTACATTCTAACATAAATAATATATTTATAAAACAATTAATTCTATTATTTACTGTAGAGATAAAATGAAATTCAAGATATCATCTGCTGTTTCTTTAATCGTGTCGGGTTTTAGTGGTGAGCGAAGATTTAGCGCATCCAATAGCTCTACAAAAGTTTTTTCGCTACCGTGCCAAAGCAGGTCAAAGTAGCAGTTGAAAGCCTTTTCTCTATCCTTTGTAAAGATTGAGAAAATCTGTAGTGCTATAATTTCAGCAAGTCCGTATTCTATATAGTAAAATGGGGATTTGTAAATATGAACTTGCCGCTGCCACCCAGCTCCCGCACTATAAAAAGGCAGGTCGTCATAATCGATATATGGGCGATAGATGCTATCAAGCTTTAGCCACAGCTCATCGCGCTCACTCGCAGTCATATCTGGGTTTTTATAAATCTGCTCTTGAAATTCATCTACCTGACAAGAATAAGCTATGAGAAATAGCGCATCTTCTGCGTGCGATATGGTGTATTTCATTGAATCTTCTTTGAAGAAAAGCGGATACCACGGTGTTGCAAGGTATTCCATCGCCATCGAGTGAATTTCTGAAATCTCCATTGAAGGCAAGGCATACTGCTTATCTTTTCTTTGGGTAGAGATAAACTTTGCAAGTGCATGGCCAAACTCGTGGGTTAAAAGATAGACATCAATAGATGTGCCGTTTAGATTTGCAAAGACAAACGGGTAATTATATTTGTAAAAAAACGAGCAAAAACCGCCTGGCAACTTACCTTTTCTCGGGTACAAATCAAAGAGCTCGTTGTCAAACATCATATTAATAAATTCGCCTGTTTTTTCGGACATCTCCGCAAACATCTTTTTTGTTGCCAAAAGAAGCTCATCTTTTTCTACCAATAGCTTTGCAGCTCCATCTTTAAAGGGAAGCGTTTGGTCGTAGAAATATAAGCTATCGAGATTTAGTCGCTCGCATCGCCTTTTTGCAATCTCTTGCGTTATCGGCACTATATATTCAAGCACTTGTGACTTGAAAATTGCAATGTCGCTGTTTTTATAGCAGTTTCGGCGAACTTTTGAGTATCCAAGCGGAATAAAGTCGCTAAATCCAAGCTTTTTTGCCTGTCTATCGCGGACTTTAACAAGCCTTTCAAATATATCGTCAAACTTATCTTTAATCTTAGCGTAACACTCACCCTCAGCTATAAAAGCCGCTTTGCGCACCTCTCTGTCAACGCTTTCCTTAAAGGGGGCAAGCATTGAGAGCGGCATCTCTTCGCCGTTAAAATTCACAGTTAAACGGGAGATAAGCTCGTTGTATTCTAAAACAATCTGACTCTCCAAAGCCATATCCTCGATAGTTTCGGTGGTTGTGTTGCCTTTTGATAGTGCAAGGTTTTTTAAAGTGACGGAGCCTATCTTCTCTTCGAGCTCATCTTTGTATTCACTGTTTAAAATAAGCTCGCTGATTACATCGTATTTTTTATTTAGCGCCCCAGAATTCTTTGATATATACCTCATCTCTTCACGATAAAACTCATCTGAGGTATCCAAAAAATATCTTATTCTCGCAAGATTTGCATCAGACGTCAGATCGTCATACACTGTTTCAACCCTGTCAAAAACCGCAAACTGCTCCTCTGCACAGTTTGCCGCTTTAAAGTCGTGGATAGCTTTATCCATAAACTCGTGAAGTTTATCATAATCCGGCCTTTTATATGGTAAGTCTTTAAATTTCATAGATATTTTTCCCTCTTTTTATTATAAACCAAACAATTTAGCAATTAAAATCAGTATTCCGATTAATACGAGCAGTAGTGGCATAAACACTATAAACCCAGCTATTATCATAGCTTTCAAATCGCCCTTTTCAAGCTCTAAAGACTCATAATGCTTTGCGAGCTCTTCTTCGCTTTTCTCTTTAAATAATTTGGGCTTTAGTTTTTTAAACATAATCAATCCCCCCTGTTAGCAGTTTGAAAACGGATTGTTGCAAGCTACAAAATGACCGCTACCCACCTCTGTTAGTTTAGGCGGGGCACTCTTGCAGATATCCAGAGCACGACTACACCGAGGATAGAATTTGCAGCCGCTAAAGTCCTCGCCCGGGCTTTGCACATCGCCAACAATAGGTGCTTTTATCTCTTTCTTAACATCTATATCGGGAATTGCATCTATAAGCGCCCTCGTATATGGGTGGAGAGGGGACTCAAACAGGCTATCGGTCGGCGCAAGCTCAACAATTAACCCCAAATACATAACAGCAATTCTGTCTGAAATAAAGCGGACAACGCTTAAATCGTGCGATATAAAAAGATAGGTTAAGTTGTTGTTTTCTTTAAGGTCGAGCAGGAGATTTATAATCTGCGACTGGATTGAAACGTCAAGCGTCGATACGCTCTCATCGCAAACAACAAATCGAGGCTTTAGCGCAAGGGCACGGGCTATGCAAATTCTCTGCCGCTGCCCACCTGAAAACTCATGTGGATATCTATGAAGCATATACGACTGTAATCCACAACTCTCCATGACCTCTAAAATATAGCGTTCAAGCTCTTTGTCCTTCTTTTTAAAGATACCATGTGCTATAAGCCCCTCACTTATCATCTGCCCCACCGTAAGCTTTGGGTTTAGCGATGAATATGGATCTTGAAAGACTATCTGGAGTTCACGCCGAAGCCCTCTCATCTCTTCTGATTTCAAAGAGGATAGAGAAACACCGTTATATAGTACCTCGCCTTCAGTTTTCTCATATAAATTCAGTATCGTTCTGCCAAAAGTGGACTTGCCGCACCCAGACTCGCCGACAAGACCGAGTGTTTCGTTCTCATATATATCGAGATTTACACCGTCGACCGCAGGCAGAATTTTTTTCTTTCCAAAAAAATCAAGGCTTTTGTTTATGCGAAAATGCTTGGATAAGTTTGAAACTTTTATCAAAACCTTTTTATCAGACATCTTCACACCTCTTTATATCAGGATAAAAGCATCGAATTTTATGCCCCTGCGATACCTCTATTATAGGTGGCTCTTCGCAGTTACACCGACTGTCTGCAAAGTCGCATCTCGGCGCAAACTTGCACCCAACTGGCAGATTTAGCGGGTGCGGAACAGAACCTTTTATAGCTGAAAGTCTTTTATCCCGTGCTCCGAAAAGCCTCGGAATGCTTTTTAGTAGCGCTTTTGTATATGGATGCGAAAAGTTTCCATCGCCGAAAATCGTGTCGGCAGATGCCTGTTCAACAAGCTGACCACAGTATAGAACTGCAACATCATCGGCAATTTGGCGGACAATTGACAGGTCGTGAGTTATAAACATCACCGCAGTTTTGCGCTCATTCTGTAGCTCTTTGAAAAGGGCTAAAATTTGCGCCCCAATAGTTACATCAAGTGCAGTAGTCGGCTCATCGGCAATCAGCAGTTTGGGGTTGCATGCAAGCGCTATCGCTATCATAACCCTCTGGCGCATACCGCCCGAGAGCTGGTGGGGGTACCTGTTTGCCGTTTCAATTGGGTTTGGTATTTTAACCGATTCTAAAAGTTTTATAACCTCTTTTTCCACATCTTTTTTTGTGAAACCTCGATGGAGGATAAGGCTTTCTGCAATCTGCTTTTTCACGGTGAAAACCGGATTTAAGCTGGTCATCGGCTCTTGAAATATCATTGAAATTTCATTGCCACGAATTGCACGAAGCTCTTTTTCGCTTATTTTGCCTATATCTCTCCCACCAAAGATGATTTCACCAGAGGCTATCTTCTGGTTTTTCTCAAATAGCCTTAAAATGCTCATAGCTGTTTGGCTCTTGCCAGACCCCGACTCACCAATTACCCCGAGGGTTTTCCCCTCAAAAACACTAAGCGAAACACCGTTGACAGCTTTAATATCCCCTTTTTTTGTTTCAAAGTAGGTGTGTAGATTATTTATTTCAAGTATATTCATAGTCCCTCCACCTACCCTTCAGAGCGAGGGTCAGTCGCTTCTCGCAGTGCATCGCCTATTAGATTTACCGATAGCGCCGATATGATAACGAATAATGCAGGGATAAGCCAGCGCCACCAGTAAAACTGGATTACCGCTATCTCCTGTGCGCTGTTTAGCATGTTGCCCCATGTGGGCGTTGGCTCAGCAACTCCAAATCCGATAAACGATAGCGCCGCTTCAGATAGTAGCGATGAGGCGTAGCCGAGGGTGACATTGACGATAACAAGATTTAATATGCAGGGGAAGATATGCCGAAGCATTATATTTCTCTTTCGCAGTCCAAGCGCTTTTGCCGCAAGGACAAAATCCCGCTCTCGCTCAACGAGAATTTGCGCTCTTATAAGCCTTGCGAGCGACATCCAAGAGAGAAGGCCGAGTATCGCCATTATCATATAGATTCTCTGCGATTCGCTGATATAGGCGCCAACTGCGTAGGAGAGGGTTATAGCTATCGGAAAGAATGGAATAGCCGAGAAAACATCGGTTATTCGCATAAGAATTTGGTCGATAGCTCCGCCAAAATATCCAGAGATAATTCCGACAAACAGAGCGATTACAGTTGATATTAAAACGGCAATTGCGCCAACAGTCAGTGAGACTCTGCCACCGTGAATTATTCTTGTAAAGATATCACGTCCGTATTGGTCGGTGCCAAAAAGGTATCCGTCATTTCCAAACGCATGAATTTCACCTGATTCTTCTACAGCATAGAACTGGAAATAGTCGGTATAAATTTCACTGAAACCCGATAAACTCGGCAGACCGAGCTGGTTTAAATCGTCGTTTCCCCAGCCAACTAACTCACCGTTTTCACCTTGAATAAATAGGTTTCTATATCCTGCCGCAATAGAAGCGACTTCAAATTCGATTTCTGGAACAGCCAAAAGCCCATCACTAGCACTGCCCCAGCTATAAATATTTCCCGAGCTATCGAGCGCTAAAACATTTCTGTTGCAGGCCACAATATCAACAATATCGACTTCACCGTTTGCAAGCGCGCTTGGTATTTGCATTGCAAACTCAGTTCCCTGGTCGCCTATAACGGTTACGGTACCATCGTCGAGCAGTAGCGCTATGTTGTTGTCCGCTGCGGCAAAATCTGCAATACGGCCGTTTACCTTATATGAAACAAGAAGAGTATTTGTAGCTCCAATGCTACCCCAGATAAAAATTTCACCTTCGGAGGATAGAAGGGCAGTATACTGCGACATCGCCTCTGCACGAACTATCGATACACCCTCTTTTGAGAAGTGGTCAACAACTTCTTTAGGTATATCGGTTTGACCGTTGCCGTTGTATCCCCAACTATAAAAATTTCCATCTTTATCCGCCGCGAAAATATGGTTTCCACCACAGGCTATCGTGGTAATCTCTGTGTTTAAAACCCCGTCTGGGACATCGAATATATAGGTCGAAACGTTTTCTTGGCTCTTGTTTGGCTCGCTCCCCCATATATAAAACTCACCGGAAGCAGTTATCGCCGCCGAGAACGATATTCCCGAGGAAATTTCTGCAATTTCTTCTCCCGAAAGCTCACTTGGGTAGCTTAGATAGTTAGTTCCTGGTCTTAGATTTGCATGGGATAGCTCGGTGTAGTTTTCGTTGATTGGAATAAGCGCAGAGCCTAAAAAGGACAAAGTAAAAATGGCGACGAAACCGATAATGCCAATAATGGCCATTTTGTTTCGAATAAGCCTTTTAACAATTGTCCAAAAAGGTGTATCTATATCTTCTGTTATCTCAATATTCTTTTTATTTGGAAATAGCTTTTGGAAGATATTAAGCTTCCCGCTTTTTCTCTTATTGTCCCGTTTATTCATCTTATTACCTCTATCACTTCAGTTTTATGCGTGGGTCAACTGCTGCATAAACAATATCGGCAATAACTACTGCAACGAGCGAAATCATTGCATAAAAGAGGTTTAATGTTGCGACAAGCTGATTATCTCGATTTAAAACGCCCTCGATTATAAGTTTGCCTATTCCGTTGTAACCGAATATGCTCTCGATAATCGCAGAGCCTGCAAAGAGAGAAAACAGAGTGCCGACTATGATATATGATATTGGAATCATCGCATTGCGAAGGGCATGACAATAGATAACGACTTTCTCAGATAATCCTTTAGCTCTTGCGGTTCTGATATAATCCCCACTTAATGCGTCAATTAGCGCGTTTCGAATATACCTAATAGCCCCCGCAAGACTTACAATTGTGAGGGTTATTGTTGGGAGGATAAGCACCCGAATCCATTCGATAAAAAGCTCCCACCCCGATAAAATAGAGGCGTTTGGCATACCGCCAAGAGGAAGCCAGCCGAGCGAAATTGAAAAGATATAGATGAGAATTATCGCAATAAAAAACGACGGCGTAGAATGTGTTACAAGCGAGAAAACTTGCCAACCGCTATCAAATGAAGAACGGCGGAGCGTTGCACATCTAATACCGACAGGTATAGCGATTAATAGGTATAGGAAATTAACACCGATATTCAGTATAAGAGTATTTTTCAAAGGCTCTGCAATAACTTGCGAAACCGGTCGATTTTCGATATTTGAATAGCCGAAATCGCCGCTAAAGACACCCGAAATCCAAGCGAAATACTGGGTGACTATACCGTCATTAAGCCCTAATTTTTCCTCCATAGCTTGATACGATAGCTCGTACTGTTCAGGTGTTAAATCTGGTGGTAGCATAAGTGCGACAGGGTCGCCCGGCATGATTTTAACCGCTGCAAATATTATCACAGAAACTAAAAAAGCAACTGGAATTAAGATTAATATCCTCTTAATTAAATACCTTAGCAAAATACCACCCCCATTTCAGAAAAATATTCAATAGAATTTAAACTATAAATTAAAATTTGGGTTATTGACTAGAAATAGAAATTTTGAGTTTTTGCAAATTTATCCCCACATAAAGTGAGGATAAGTTTTAAAATTTATTTTTCGCTTTTGCTTAACTGGCAGATTATATTCTCATAGCCCGCAAATGCAGTTGTTTCAAAATTATCTACAAATATATGCGCCATATCGTAGTATTCATTAGAATATAGCGGTACTTGTGGCATAAGTTCATTAAAGCGAATTTGATATGCTATCCACGCATCCAGATACCCCTCTTTATCATCAGGGTCGGTTGAGCGCATCTCAATTATTAGTTCATCGAGTGTTTCGTCGCTCAGCTGAGGTTTATTTATGCTTGTTCCAAGAAAATCTGAGTGCCATGTATAATATCTATCAAATACCGATGAAAAGTTTGTTGCGAGGTTGAAGGTATCGTAAATTCTATCATCAGCTGTCAGTTTATATGCGTCGTAGTAGTTTAACAAAACAGCGCTCCACTCGCCCTTATCGAGATTGAAATCAATTCCCGCAAGAGGCGCGTTTGCTGAATACTGTATCTCTATAATATCGGTCAAAACATTATCCTGACCTAAATGGTTGATAGAAAGAGGCTCGCCAGCCGCATTGTGACGGATATAGCTTCCATCTTCCGATGCTTTTGTTCTGTCGAATGCAGTTGTGCCATCTGCTTCATAAACCCACTCGGTTTCATCGAGATAGTCGTTTGCGACATCTATGTTAAAGGAAATCGGTGACATTTCAGCTTGTAAATCAGCTCCAGCCTCGGCAAACATCCACTGACCTATACCATATTCGGCGTCAACGGTGTTGCCGTATCCCGATAAAACATACTCGACAACAGCATTTCTATCAATCAGCGAAGCGAGCGCCCAACGGACATTGACATCGGCAGTAGGCCCAAAGTCGCACATCATAGCGAGGTAGCCGTATCCTGAGCGCAAATAGGTGTTGTATATTGCGGAATCCGATGCCTTAACCGCCTCGATTTTTTCGCCCTGGACAACTCCCTCAACGATATCAACCTGTCCACTGATAACCCACTCGACATCGGTTTCTATCGGAATAGCCTTCTGAACAACGTTTTTAAACTCAGGCTTATTTCCGTATAAATCGCCCTTGAAATATTCGTTCAACTCTAAAGTGAGCGTTTGATTTTCATAAGAAACAAAACTATAAGGCCCACAGGACACAGTTGGCGCATAGCGCTCGCCCTCGGCAATTCGGGTGCAGTTTGTCAAGAGGTCGCCCTCAGAGAATATTATAGAAGTTCCATTTTCATCGCTTTGTAGCTCTGCATTTTGCAGGTATGTATCGAAATGGATAGGGGACACCATAACATGCACAGCCTCCCAGAAATATGGAAGATTTTCAGCTGCTATTGTCATTGAAAACTGGGTGTCGCTAATAAGCGAAACACCGCTGAAAACATCTGTTTCGCCAGCTTTAAATGCAGTGTATCCGACAAGACCATCAACTCCAACCGAAGAAGCGCCAGCCTCTGTCCACTGTGGTGATGAATACCATAGTGCGGCGGCAACATAGTCGTTAGCAGTTATTGGGTCGCCATTATTCCAAAAAATATCGTCGTGTAGTGTGAATGTGTATCTTTTGTTTCCATCGCTATCGGTATCGGTAGCTACATCTTTAATAGCTACAGTATTCAGCACAATATCGCCAGCGGCGTCTATCTCATAAGTGGTCATATAGCCATTTAGTAGAACCTTTGCAGAAAGGTCGTATGCGTTGTTACCAAATCCACTGATAAAGTCCCCAGACATCTCCTGAGTACCCACCATCAAAGTGTCAAGTGGCACTTGCGATGTGAAGCTCGGCCCGGCACTTTCGCTCGAACTACTATCATCAGATAGCGAGCTTGTATCGCCCTCACCACATGCAGTCAAGGTTAAAATCATCAGTGCAGCAATTGTCAGTATAGAAAACACTTTTTTCATAATATTTACCCCCATTTTATTACACATTATCATATTATCACAGTTAAGTGGTGTTGTAAACTATTGCATGTTTGTATGTTCTCACAAAATTTATAAAAAAAACCAAAACAACCCTTTAAAAGGGTTGTTTTGGTATGACACCTCTAAATATTTAGAAAAGTAATTTGTTGATTTATTTGCCGTAGTAAGCCTTTTTGTAGATATCTACAAGCTCACTTATCATAGGGTATCTTGGGTTTGATGGTGTACACTGGTCACCGTGAGCATTCTCAGCAAGTGTTTCTACTTTTGCAAGGAATACCTTTTCGTCGATACCGCATTCTTTAATAGTTGCAGGAGAACCTATCTCTTTCGCTAAATCTCTAATAGCTTTTACAAGGTTGCGAACGCTCTCTTCTGTGTTTTTGCCCGCAAGACCTAGGTGTTTTGCGATTTCTGCATATCTTTCATTTGCAATAAACTTGTTGTATTTTGGGAATGTTGCAAATTTAGTTGGTTTTTGTGAGTTGTACTCAATTACAAACGGCAATAGAATAGCGTTTGCACGACCGTGCGCTATATGGAATTCACCGCCGAGTTTGTGTGCAAGTGAGTGGTTGATACCGAGGAATGCGTTTGTAAATGCCATACCAGCGATACAAGAAGCGTTGTGCATCTTTTCACGTGAGAGCGCATCGCCATCTTTATAAGATTTTGCGAGATACTCAAATGTGAGCTTTATAGCATGGAGCGCAAGTCCATCTGTAAAGTCAGAGGCAAGCACCGAAACATATGCTTCAATTGCATGTGTTAAAACGTCCATACCGGTATCGGCAACGATTGATTTTGGCACTGTCATTACAAACTGCGGGTCGATAATTGCAACGTCAGGTGTTAGCTCATAGTCTGCGAGTGGGTATTTGATGTTGTTATCTTTATCTGTGATAACCGAGAACGATGTAACCTCAGAACCTGTTCCCGATGTTGTTGGGATACAAACCATCTGCGCTTTAGAGCCGAGGTTCGGGAAGGTGAATGAACGTTTTCTGATATCCATAAACTTTAGACGTAAATCGTCAAATGATGAATCTGGGTGCTCATAGAATAGCCACATACCCTTAGCGGCGTCCATAGCAGAGCCACCGCCGAGCGCTATGATAACATCTGGGTTGAAGTTGTTCATAGCAGCGACACCTCGCATGATTGTGTCTACTGATGGATCTGGCTCAACATCTGCAAATATCTCTGCGTGGCAGTAATCAAGGCGTTTTCTCAAATAGTAGAGAATTTTATCGACATTGCCCAAATCAATCATAGTTTGATCAGTTACGATAAACGCACGCTTGATGTTTGGCATCTTCTCAAGATATTGAATTGAGTTGTCTTCAAAGTATATTTTCGGAGGAATCTTGAACCACTGCATATTCGTTCTCCTTTTTGCAATACGCTTGATGTTAATTAAGTTAGTCGCTGAAACGTTCGAGGTGGTTGAGTTGTGTCCGAATGAGCCACAACCAAGTGTTAGTGACGGCATATTTGTATTGTAGATATCGCCTATCGCGCCATGTGATGACGGTGCGTTAACTATAATACGACCAACTTTCATCTCTTTGCCGTAGTCTGCCGCTTGTTTTTCATCAGTTGTATGGATAACAGCTGAGTGACCAAGACCACCAAGCTCAAGCATTGTTCTCGCTTTATTAAATCCGTCTGTAGCGTCTTTAGCTATTGCATAAGCCAAAACAGGCGATAGCTTTTCTTTTGCAAGCGGATATTTTTCGCTGATGTCAGGTAGTTTCGCGATTAGTATTTTTGTGTTGGCATCTACTGAAACTCCAGCACCTTTTGCTATGTTAAATGCACTTTGTCCAACGATAGCGGCATTTAGTTTGTGCCCTTTTGCGGCCGGCATACAGTATTCGGTAACTTTAGCTATTTCGTCGTCATTTAGGAAATGGCAACCGTTTTCGCTCATGATTTTCTCAAACTGCGCAGCGATATCTTTATCGACGATAGCTGCCTGCTCTGAAGCACATATCATACCGTTGTCAAAGCTCTTTGATAGCATTAAGTCGTTACAAGCTTGCTCAACGTTTGCCGATTTATTTATATAACAAGGAACATTACCAGGTCCTACTCCAAGCGCTGGTTTTCCAGCTGAATAAGCACTTCTAACCATTCCAGCTCCACCTGTTGCCAATATCATTGCAACGCCTGGGTGGTTCATAAGCTGGCTTGTCGCCTCTATCGATGGATATTCAACCCACTGGATACAGTTCTCTGGTGCACCTGCTGCAATTGCGGCGTCACGCAAAATTCTTGCAGACTCTGCCGAGCATTTTTGTGCCGAAGGGTGGAAACCAAATATAATTGGGTTTCTAGCTTTTAAGCTGATTATCGCCTTGAACATCGTTGTCGATGTCGGGTTTGTTACCGGAGTTACACCGGCTATTACACCGATAGGCTCTGCAACTTCGAGATAACCTTCAAGGTCGTTGTCGTTTATTATGCCGACTGTTTTGTCATACTTAATGCTGTGCCAAATATATTCTGTAGCAAAGAGATTTTTTATGATCTTATCTTCATATACACCGCGCCCAGTTTCTTCTACTGCCATCTTCGCGAGCGGCATATGCTCATCAATTCCAGCCATCGCCATTTGATGCGCTATATTGTCGACCTGCTCTTGATCAAGCCCCATAAACTGCTCTAAAGCAACATTTGCTTTTTCTACGAGGTCATTAATCATCGCCGTGACATCTACCTCAGTTGTTTTGCCTACAGATTTTTTCGCTTCCATTTTCGCTTCCTCCTATTTATTAACCACTTTAGTGGCTTTGTTAATTATTTAACAATTACTATTCTAATCAACTATGGCACCGTTGTCAATAGATTTTGTTAAAAAAATAACAAACTTTCATGTATAATATTGCGCACTCCTCGCACGTTTTTTTGTTCAAATTGTCCAGTTGGTGAATTTTGATAATCTAAGAGTTTCTCCGTGTCGGTTAAATATGGGCACCTTATATAATAAGGTATCGCAAAACATTTTTGTCAGTTTATGATTATTTGTCGAATTACGAGCTGAAATAAATCTTTATGGCTGAAAAGGCAGTGGATATTTTTCGGCAGAAGAATACCCAGATTAAAAACATCTTGCAAAGTGAAAAAAATATGCTATCATTTTACATAACAAATTTAAGCGAGGGATAAAATATGCAACTTGGATGTATTATGCACCGTGCGAGCGAGAGCGCTTGCTATGCAATAGACGAAAACACGATAGAGATTAAGCTCAAAACAGGATACGATGTCGATGAGGTGAATATCATCTACGGCGACCCGTTTTCAGGTGGTATACTTGGTGGCGACTGGAAATGGTCGGGGGAAAAACTGCAAATCAAAGAGGTTTATGAGCTTTCCTATCATAAACTTTGGGTGGTGCAGATAACACCGCCTTACAAACGCCTAAAATACTATTTTGAGCTCAAAAACAGCGAAGAGAGCATCTTGTTTTTTGAAGATGGGTTTATGAGCTGTGAAGAGGCGCAGTTGTCGGGCAAGGTATTGCAGTGTTTCACTATGCCGTGGCTAAATTCCATCGATGTTGCAAAGACGCCGAAATGGGCACGCGACACAATCTGGTATCAGATATTTCCCGATAGGTTTTGCAGGGGTGACTTTGAAAACAACAAAGATGCTCTGCCATGGAACAGCAAAGTGCCCGATAATGCCGACATCTACGGCGGTGACCTTGCTGGTATTATAAAAAAGCTCGATTATATTAAAAGCATTGGAATTACCGGTATCTATCTAAATCCGATTTTTGAAGCTTTAGCTACCCACAAATACGACACAACCAACTACTACGAAATCGATAAGATGTTTGGGGATAAAGAGGTTTTTTCAAAGTTTGTTTTGGAGTGCCATAAACGGGATATAAAGGTTATGCTCGACGGTGTATTCAACCATTGCGGAACCGAGTTTGCTCAGTGGAAAGATGTCGTTGAAAAAGGGGAGCAGTCTCCTTACTTTAACTGGTTTATGATAAATGAGTGGCCAATTGATGAAACAAAATACCATACAAAAGACAAGGAGTTTTATTCGTTCGCCTTCACTGCCCACATGCCGAAGCTCAACACGAATAACCCAGAAGTCATAGAGTATATCGTCAAGATTTGCGAATATTGGATTTCTGAGTTTGATATCGACGGTTGGCGACTCGACGTTGCAAACGAAATAAGTCACGCGCTTTGCAAAGAGATAAACAAGCGCTGTATCGCGATAAAACCCGATATTTACATTCTCGGAGAAATATGGCACGACTCGATTAACTGGCTTTTGGGTGACGAATTTCATTCGGTTATGAACTACCCACTCACCACCGTTATCGATGATTTTTGGATAAACAAAAAGATGACGGCAAAACAGTTTCTGCACGGGATAAATAACTGCTACCATAGATACATGCACCAGACGAATGCCGTTCTATTCAACCTGCTTGATAGCCACGACACCGCAAGGCTTTATTCAAAAGTCCACCAAAATCTCGATGTATTTTACCAACAACTAACTATCCTCTTCACAATGGCAGGCTCTACAAGCATCTATTATGGCACCGAAATCGCAATGGACGGCGCACACGACCCGCTTTGCAGAGGGTGTATGCCTTGGGACGAGATTGAAGGTGGTATGCACGATGAGAAAATAGCCAAAATGCAGGCGCTAACATATATGAGAAACACAAACAAAGCTTGTAAGTCAGAGAAGATAACCTTTTTGTACAATTATAATGATAGAGTTATTGAATATCTTAAAGATGGAAGCTTGAAAGTTATAATAAATGCTTCTGATGAAAGTATAAACTATAAAACACCAAAAAACAGCATACTATTTCAAAACAAATGCAGTATCGATACTATTTTGCCGGGCGGGGCAATAGTTTATAAAATATGACAAATTTAGATAAACTAATTTAGTTGTTAAACTGCTATAATTAAGATGCCTGTATTTATGCAACTTTCACGAAAATGCGGTAAAAGGGGCATTTTTCTGTAAAAAACGCAAAAAACCCCTTGCGGAAAACGATTTCCTGTGATATAGTGTGGATAATTCAATCGGAAAACGTAGTTAATTTTTTTTACTAAAATAAAAAACGTTTTCCAAAATAAAGGAGAAAAATATGAAAAAGTTATTAGCATTGTTACTTACTATGGTGCTCGGCTTATCTTTGATTGCCTGCACCGCAGACCCAGCAGGTGACTCATCGTCATCTGGCGCAGAAGATAATTCAGGCGACAGTGGTGACGGAGCAGAAGCTATTGTATTGCAGCTCGGAGTTGAGGAGAGCTATGTAGCTTTCTACACCGAAATGGCAGACGCTTACACAGCAGATAACCCACACGTTACATTTGATATCGTGGCAACAGGAATGTTTGATATCCTTGATTCACTCGAAGCACAAAAAGGAAACTCAGCAGACATCTTTATGCTACCAAACGACCGTATAGGTGACCTTGCACAGAAAAAACTTATCGCACCTATAACAGCTGATATCTCAGGATACTCAGAGTCAGCTCAGGGCGCTGCAATGTACGATGGCGTTAGCTACTTTGTACCACTCAGCACCGACACAACACTTCTATACTACAACAAAACAATGGTAACGCAAGAGCCTACTTCTCTATCAGAGCTAGACCCAGCAGACTGGACAGCAAAATACACAGACTTCTATATAGCAGGCGGAATGCTCGCTGCTAACGGCGGATATATCTTCGGCGATAGCTTAGATGATATCGGGCTTAACAACGAAGGTAGTGTTAAAGGACTTACAGCTATCCAAGATTTATTCCACAACGGCAGCGCTAACTGGGTTGCTATGCAGGAAGATTCAACAGGATATGACTGGCAGGTACAGGCGTTTATCGATGGCGATATAAAATACTACATCGATGGCCCTTGGAAATTCAACGACCTTGTTGCAGGCGGTCTTGCAGCTGAAGATATCGGATTTATGCCAATCCCAACATGGGACGGAACAACAACTTACGCTCCAATAACAGGCGTTAAAGGCATTACAGTTAATGCATACTCGGATAACCTTGAAGAGGCACAGAAATTCGTAGCAACACTTGCAACAGCTGAGAACGCTCAGAAATGGCACGATATGACAAGCGAAGTTAACCCACATTCAGAAGTTGAGTTTGCTGACGGTTCACTATCAGAGGTTGTTGCTGCAGCTACTGCAGTAGGAACACCAATGCCTACAGATCCTGCATTCGGTAAAGTTTGGGTTCCAATGGCTGACGCTCTAAAACAAGTTGCAGCTGATGCAAATGTAGACCCACAAGCAGCTCTTGACGCAGCAGTTGATACAATCAAAAATGATATCGCGGCAATGAACAGCTAATTTAATTTTTTTAAATGGGCGCATGCTTTAAGTAAGCGTGCGCCCCTTTTTTTATCAAAGCAGAGCTCAAAGAGCTTAGAGTTAGTAAAGTAAATTATAGAAAAGGAACACTGCAATGAATAAGACGTTGATTTTTTGGCTCTCCTTTTTTGTTCCGGGCAGCGGACACCTTCTCCTTAAAAGATATAAACGAGCTGCATTTTCATTTGTATATACAATAATTAGCTACTTTGCGATTGTTTCAACACTACTACCATCGATAATGAGCAGTTTTGTATATCATATCAGCGGAAACTATGCCGGAAGTCTTGTTATCGGTACTACCGAGTACCAGGACGATTCGTTTATCCTCCTCATGGGGACAGTTTTTGCGATAGGTTGTATTTTTGCCATTTTCCTCGTGAACTACGCAATCGCGAGAGATGCAAGGAGTATTAAAAAAGCGCTTGACTGTGGCGAAGAGGTTATGTCTTTTAAAGATAAGGCGAGAGTTTTAGCACCAAACATAGTGCCAAACGCAATAGCAAGTCCCGCATTCATACTTATGCTGCTATTTTTAATAGTACCGTCGATAGTTTCAATACTTATCGCATTCACAAACTATAGAAGTCCTATTTTACCACCAGCTTATCTTGTTGAGTGGTCGGGACTCGATAATTTTATAAGTCTTTTCACCGACCCAAGACTTCTGCAAGGATTCACAGACACCCTTGGCTGGACTATTACCTGGACCTTTGGCGCAACGATGCTCACCCTTGTTTTGGGAATTTTCCTCGCAGTCCTCTGTAACAACAAAAGAGTAAAAGGAAAGAAATTCTTCAGAACAGTTTATCTTTTACCGTGGGCAGTACCAGCTTTTCTAACTATTCTTATCTTTGAGATATTCTTCTCAAGAATAGGTACTATGAACACAGTCGTAATACCATTTTTCACAGGGATAGAATACGAGCTTGGGAATGCTGTTCCGTTTTTGATGGATGCAAACCTTATGAAGGGAATTATAATATTAATTCAAGGCTGGCTTGGGTTCCCCTACATATTTATCCTTGTAACAGGAATTCTTCAAGCCATTCCAGATGATTTATATGAAGCTTCAGGTATGGACGGCGGAAATGCATGGACTAATTTCTGGGATATAACATTCCCAATAGTATTCAACAGTGCAGCGCCTACCTTTATCACCCAGTTCACCTTTAACTTTAATAACGTGGTGATTATCTATCTGCTCACCGAGAGCGTCGTCAAAGAGGTCGGTGCGGTCTATGGACCGCTCGAAACGATAGCCTCACTCGGATACCGACTGATGGTCGAAGAGCAGGACTTCTCAACGGCGGCGGTATTCACCCTGATAACCTCAACAGTTGTTTCGATAGTTGTACTCACCTCGTGGATAAAGTCCGGAGCATTTAAGAAGGAGGATGTAATGTGATGTTAAATAAAGATAAAATCAAAAAAAATATTGTAACTTCTCTTATCTATCTTGTCCTTTGTTTTATGGTAGTTATGATTTTATTCCCGCTGTTTGTAACTGTTATGAGTGCATTTAATGTTTCAAACTCTCTCTACTCAACTTCGATTATCCCTGAGAACTTTTCTCTCACTCAAAACTTTGTGCGCCTTTTCACCGAAACCGATTATGTGAGGTGGTATATAAACACATTCTCAGTTTCATTTGCGGCGATGGGACTTGCAACAATTATAATCACTATAATGGGATACGTCTATTCACGTCTTCGCTTTAAAAGCAGAAAAGCAAGCCTTACAATGCTTCTGGTTGTTCAGATTATTCCAAGTGGTAGCACCCTTATAGCCCTCTATGCAATAGCTTCATCGGTTGGTATCTATTCTTCTGAAAATTCAACCCTATACACCTATATTTTCCTCACCCTTATCTATACTGCAGGTGCGATACCGATGAACACGATACTTATGAAAGGCTATTACGACTCAATCCCAAGAGAGCTTGATGAGAGCGCTAAAATAGATGGCGCTACCCATTTTCAAGTTTTCTGGCAGATACTAATTCCGCTTGTTAAACCAATGATTGCTGTAACTGCGCTTTTCACCTTCCTCACCCCGATAGGCGACGTTATAATGCCAAACTTCTTAGTTGCAAGTATCGATTCAGCGGATAAGACTTTGGCGATAGGGCTTAACAACCTGATTGCAAACCCGCAAGACCAATCTTATAACCTGTTTGCGGCAGGGTCAATACTGGTAGCAATACCTGCAATTCTACTGTTTTTCAAACTACAAAACCACATTGTAGGTGGTCTATCTAAAGGAGGAGTTAAAGGATAATGAGTAAGATAATACTAAAAAACGTTCGAAAAAAATACCCAAAAGCAGAAAATTATGCTGTTTCTGACTTTAACATGGAGATAGAAGAGGGCGAATTTATCGTTTTTGTCGGTCCATCTGGTTGTGGCAAATCAACAACTCTTCGTATGATAGCAGGCCTTGAGGATATAACCGAGGGCGAGCTTATAATCGATGGCGAAGTAGCGAATGATAAGAGCTCTAAAGATAGAGATATAGCGATGGTTTTCCAAAGCTACGCTCTATACCCACATATGAAAGTCCGAGATAATATAGGCTACGGGCTAAAGCTTCGAAAATATAGCAAAGAGGATATAAAAAAGCATGTTGATGCCGTTTCGCAGGATCTGCTTTTATCAGAATACCTCGAGCGACTACCAAAAAACCTCTCAGGTGGTCAGCGTCAGCGTGTTGCGCTCGGCCGCGCGATGATTAGAAAACCAAAGATGTTTTTGATGGATGAGCCGCTCTCAAACCTCGATGCTAAACTGCGCGCTTCAACAAGAACGGAAATATCACGTCTGCACCGTGAAAAGGGCGTTGTCACTATCTATGTAACACACGACCAGGTAGAGGCGATGACAATGGCTGATAGAATAGTCGTTATGTCGATGGGTGAAGTTCAGCAGATAGGTTCACCAAAAGAGCTATACCTAAACCCGATAAACAAATTCGTCGCAACATTTATAGGTCAGCCACCGATGAATATAATCAAAGGCGTTTATAAAGATGGCAGTTTTAAATGCGAGGGATTTGAAGTTGGTCTGACTGTTACCGATACCGAAATCTTAAACCAAGCGGGTTATAACGGCAAAGAAATACTGCTCGGTATCCGCTCACAAGATATCCACGACGGACAGATTTTCAAAGAAACATATCCAGATGCAACTATTACGGTAAATCCAATAAACGTTGAGTACTTAGGTGATAGCTATAGCATATATTTTGAGCCTGAACTATTTAACCTGTTTGTCGCAAGTATTCCTTCACGAAATGAAGTTGCTGTTGGTGAGCCTTTAGAGCTAACCCTTGAGAAATCAAAGTTCTATTTCTTTGATGCAGAAACTGAAAAGTCGATAAAGTACGAAGCTAATGCAAAAGCAGATTCGTAATTTAGTCATAGGGATTGCCTCTTTTATAATATTTATAATTGCAGCGCAGATAGTGATGATGCAGGCGACCCGTAATATCGCTTTTGACTACGACGTTTTCAAAACACAACTGAATTTATATATTGAAAGCGATGAGAGCTACTATAGCGTTCAAAGCGAGCTTTTAGAGTATATCGAAATGGTGGAGAGCCACGAAAATCCCGAAACGATAAACAATTCGATTTATGATATACTCCCTGAAGTTTCCGTCAATATCTCATATGTAAGCCTAAATGACGAGGAGCTCCGAGCGGCGGCAGAAGAGGTTTTAGAGTTTGGACGCAGTTACTTTGAGAGTGAAGATGTAAAGCTTCTTTCAACTGTCTATGCAATGGAAGAGAGGGTTTCGCTCTTTTTGGGCGAGCCTCGCTCATACCTCTATTTCGCACTCACCGCCGATGAAGAGCAGATGGTGGCTGTGAAATTAGTGCCGACTGAAAACGAACTCTCTATCACTCCGCTCTGGGATAAAAGCAGAGCATCCGATGATGAATTTGTCATACAAGAAACAAACAGAAACCTTTTTATCTATACAAATCAAGTATTTTAACAGGGAGATTATATGAAATTCAGCTTTGGCAGTGCACATTTGCACGAGCGAGAGATAGCAGAAAGAGAGTGTTATCTTCTTACAAATCGCCTTGGAGGATATAGCAGTACAACTGTTATAAATTCGCTGACAAGAAACGACCACGCTCTTTTTATCGCGGCAATTAAGGCGCCCGATATAAGGTTTCGCTTGGTGAGCAAGATAGATGAGCGGATAACTATATCTGGTAAGCAGTACAATCTGTCTTCACAAAGCTATGTCGACTACACAAAAAACACAAACGGACAGGTCTATCTAATAAACTTCACAAAGCAGTATCTGCCTGTTTGGCGGTATTTTATCGACGGCGTAACGGTTGTGAAAACAGTGGTTATGGTCGATAGTGAGAATACAGTTGCGGTGAAATACGAAATTGACAATCCGCTAAACCTGCAGGTATCTCTATCGCTCACCCCGATTTATAGCTTTGTTTCACGCACTGAAACTTTGGATAAAAGCCAAAAATTCGAGATAAAAAGGGACAGTGTTTTTTCAAACGGCGTTTTGATGAATATCTATACCAACTGCGATGACTTTTTATCGCTAAACTCACCTGAATTTATCGATGACTACTACTTTGCCTACGATGCACGTGATGGCAGAAGCAGTTATGGCGTGGGCGCTATGCAGACGGAGTATATCTACAATACCGATAAAAGCAGAGAAGTATCGATTGCTTTTTCAACCGAAAAAGGCGCAGTTTCAGATGCTAATGCCATAATAGAAAACGAAATAAAAAGGCAGAGAGAAATAGTTTTAAAAAGTGGGCTAAAAAGTCCGCTCGGTAAAACCCTTGCCCTTGCGGCGGATAGCTATATCGCCAAAAGAGAGAGCATCGATGGGTTAACGCTAATAGCGGGCTACCCCTTTTTCACCGATTGGGGCAGAGATACTATGTATACAATCGAAGGTTGCTGTATTGCCACTGGGCGGTTTGATGAAACCAAAGATATTCTGCGCACCTTTGTGCGACACTTAAAAAATGGTCTTATGCCAAACCTCTTCCCCGAGGGCGATAATCCGCCGATTTATAACACAGTAGACGCATCGCTTTTGTTTATAAATACAGTTTATCTGTACTACAAAAAAAGTGGCGACAGAGAGTTTGTATGCGAGGTTTTCCCTGCAATAAAAGAGATTATAAACTGCTATAAAAACGGCACCGACTTTGATATAAAGATGGATACAGACGCTCTTATATCTGCCGGAAGTGGTCTTATGCAACTAACTTGGATGGATGTTCGATACCAGGATATTCTACCGACACCAAGACACGGCAAACCTGTTGAAATCAATGCATATTGGTATAACGCACTGAAAATAGCGAGTTTTTTTGCAGAGCTTTTGCAAGAAAAAACAGAGAATTACGAGCAAATTGCAGAGCTTGCAAAAAAGTCTTTTGTAGAGAAATTTTGGTGCGATGAGATAGGTTGCCTTTTAGATGTTTTGTCGGGAGGCGACTGCGATAGGCAGATTCGATGCAATCAGATTTGGGCGGTATCAGTACCGTTTTCACCGCTGCCAAACGATTTGGCGACGAGTGTTGTCGATACCGTTTATAGAAAGCTATACACTCCATACGGACTTCGCAGTCTTGCACCTGATGACAAAAGCTTTGTGCCAGAATACAGCGGTAACCTTAAAAAGCGTGATTTATCCTACCACCAAGGAACAGTTTGGACCTTTCCGCTCGGTTCGTTTTTCAGAAGCTATTTAAAGGTTAATAATTACGATAAAGCTTCTATTGAAACGGTCAAAGGGTGGATAGAGCTGTTTTCCGATTGCCTTCATGAGGGCTGTATTGGTCAGATAGCGGAAATATACGACGGTCTTCACCCGACCTTTTCACGGGGCTGTTTTGCTCAAGGGTGGAGCGTTTGTGAGATACTCAAAATAATTGCAGAAATTGAGGAAATAGAGAGCTTATATGATTAAATTTTATTTTGATGATTACAATGAGATAAAAGCGGAAAACTTTGAAGGAAAAGCAACCCTAATCGAGGGTGATAACGCTATAAAAGTATTGTTTTTCAACGATACCTGTCGCTTGCCTTTTGATATATCGCTTCGGAAAAAATATAAAATCGCGGTCGAAAATAAAGAATATCCAGTTGCCTGCCGCTTTATTGTTCACACGAAACGCTTTGAAGAGGAGCACAGCTATGACGGCCCTCTCGGATATCAATACAGCAAAGAGGAAACTCATTTTTATCTATGGGCACCCACAGCATATGGGGTAACCCTTGTTTTAAACAGCGAAGCCGTCGAGATGGAATATACCGATAGAGGCGTTTATCACGCGAAGGTAGCTGGCGACTGCGAGGGGTATAGATACTGCTACAAAGTTACCCATGAGAGTGAGATTATCTCAATTGATCCGTATGCGGTATCATCTGGGGTTAATTCGAAGTTCAACTATGTCATTGATACAAGCAATCTTATCCCCCCGATTGCCGGCGATGATATATCCTCATGCAGAGATGCCGTTATCTATGAAACAAGTGTTCGAGATTTCACAAGCGATTTAAACATTCCATTTGAAAACAGGGGCAAGTTTAAAGGGCTTTGTGAGAGAGGTGTTACCGATGAGTTTGGCAATGAAGTCGGGTTTGACTATGTGAAAAATCTCGGTATTACCCATCTGCAACTAATGCCTGTATATGATTTCGGCTCGATTGATGAGAGCAAAGCCACAAACGACTATAACTGGGGGTACGACCCTGTTCAGTACAATTTGCCAGAGGGTAGCTACAGCACAAACCCTGATGACCCATATTGTCGAATTAATGAGCTTACAGAAGTTGTCAACAGCTACCACAAAGAGAATATCGGTGTTGTTATGGATGTTGTCTACAACCATGTCTATGACGATAAAACATTCTCATTTTCAAAAATCGTCCCCTACTACTTTTTCCGCTACAACAAAAACACCTTATCTGATGCTTCCTACTGTGGTAATGAAGTAGCGAGTGAGCGGTATATGGTGCGCCGGTTTATTGTAGACTCTCTTTGCTACCTCACCGAGAAATTTGGTTTTGATGGATATCGCTTTGACCTTATGGGGATAATCGATATAAAAACTATGAATATCATCGAGGAGAAACTACGAGCGATAAACCCAAATATCTACCTTTTCGGCGAGGGTTGGTCGATGCCGACAGCGATAGACCAACGTCGTTGCGCAACACAGCGAAACAACAAGCAACTCGGTGAAGTTGGGTTTTTCAACGACGACTTTAGAAACACAGTAAAGCAACTTATAATAGGACATATAAACAGCAACAAAGAAGATGTTATTATAAGGCTTCTGCTGGGTCTTGATTATAATAATCCGCAGAGAAGCTTGCAGTATATTTCCTGCCATGACGATTACACCATCTTCGACCAACTGCATTATGATTTTGTCGAGCAAGATATCGAGAATAAAGTGAAGCAGGGGTATATATTTGTTTTTCTCGGACAGGGCAACCCTTTCTTACATTCGGGGTGCGAGTTTTTAAGAACAAAACTCGGCATTAAAAACTCATTTAAGAGCAGTGCTGAGATAAACCGAATAGATTGGTCGCTTATCTCTAAAAATAAAGAGCTTGTGCAGTTTGTAAAAGAGCTTATAAGGCTTCGAAATTCAGCCGACTTCCCACTCTTTAAAACCGAAGAGGAAATTTTAGCAAACTCACATATAACTATCGATAACGATATTATCAGCTACAAAAGTGGCGGACTGCTAATCTATATCAATTTGAATTGTTATGAGGTTTCGATTAACTGCAACTTAAATCTCATCTCAAAGGATGGCTACGAAGAAAATAGCTATGGAGATACCCAAATAAGACATTATGCTGTTTATAAGGAGTTTTAAATGAGAGAAAAAGAAAATAAAGTTATCTATCAAATCTACCCAAAGAGCTTTCTCGATACAACAGCCAGTGGCGTTGGCGATATAAACGGAATTATAGAAAAGCTCGATTACCTAAAAGAGCTCGGAGTCGATTATTTGTGGTTATCGCCATGTTGCGAGTCGCCACAGTGCGACAATGGGTACGATATCAGCAACTATCTGAAAATTGATCCTATGTTCGGGACAAATGAAGACTATCTAAGGCTTATAAAAGAGGCGAACCTGCGAGATATAAATATAATGATGGATCTTGTGCTAAACCACACAAGTGATAAGCACGAGTGGTTTTTGCGAGCACTCTCAGGCGAGAAAAAATATCAGGATTATTATATCTGGGCCGATAAACCAAACGAGTTAACCTCTTTTTTTGGAGGAACAGCTTGGAGCTATAGCGAAGAGGTTGGAAAATACTATTTCCATCTGTTTGATAAGGGGCAACCTGACCTAAACTGGGCAAATCCCGAAGTTCGCGCGGAAATTCACAGCATTGTAAACAGCTGGATTGATGCGGGCGTTATGGGGTTTCGCTTAGATGTTATCGATTTAATCGGCAAAGAGCCTGAAAAACTCATAACAGGAAAAGGGCCTCGATTTTTAGAGTATCTTGAGGAACTATCGCAAAAAACTTTTGGCAGTGATATTCTAACGGTCGGCGAGTGCTGGGGTAGCAGTCTGCAAGAGATGGGGGATATGTGCAACGAGCGGGCGCTCACTCAAGCTTTTCATTTCCACCCGATATGTGTTCATCACGATGGCGATAAATGGAAACATATCGATTTTGATTTACAGAAATTAGCCGATAGTTTTGATTTATGGCAGAATGAATATCAGGGCAACGAGGCAAATGTTATGAACAACCACGACACTCCTCGTCTGATGTCTGTTTGGCTTGATGATGAAAAATATCGTGTCGAGTGTGCAAAGCTTCTGATAACTGTCTTCGCTCTTCTCCACGGCAACTTATATATCTATCAGGGCGATGAGATTGGTATGAGAAACGCAAACTGTCTTGATATAAATAAATATGTCGATGTTGAGTCGCACAATAAATATAGAGAGCTTACCGAAAGCGGTTGCTCAGATGCGCAGGCAATGGCGATAATATCGAAAACTTCAAGGGATAACGCCCGAATTCCAATGGCTTGGAACAGTGAGATTAACGGCGGTTTTTCATCTGCTACACCCTGGCTTTCAATCTCAACCGACTACAAAACGATAAATGCCAAAGCGGATTTAAGCGATAAAAATGGAATTTACAACTATTATAAAAAAATAATTAGCTATCGCCGTGAAAACTATGGTATTATAAAACAAAAAGCAATATTTAGCGCAGATGGCAATATCTACACTATGAAGAAAAAAGGACTGAAGGTTGTTGCGAATTTTTCGCCGAAGTGCCTTACTTATAAAAAGGATGATAACCCAATTTTTTCAAACTACGAGGATTACAGCGAAGATTTAAGGCCTTTTGAGGTTTTAGTATATGGGGAATAGTATAATAATTTGCGATAACGTGAGGTAATAATGTCAACTATAAATGATGTGTCGAAGATGGCAGGGGTAGCTCCATCGACAGTATCTAAAGTAATAAACAACTATCCGAATGTAACTGAAAAGACGAGAAAAAAAGTGCTTTCGGCTATTGATGAGCTGAGATATGTCCCGAATATGATGGCGGCGGCGCTGTCGTCTAAGAACTATAACAGAGTTGCTATCTGGATAAACATCAATATGATGAAACAGTCGATTGATGAAGTTAGCATGCAGTATATCCACGGCGCTTTTAGCAAGGGTAAAGAACTTGGAATGAATCTTTTACCGATTTTTTCACCTATGTTTGAACATTCAGAGATTATCGACCTCGAGAGATATCTAAAGTCTGAGAGTGTGACTGGAATTATTATCTACGGGCTCAATAAAAACAGCGATATTTTGCGAAAACTTATGGAAAAGCAAGAGATGAGCTTTGTGGTAGTTGATGCACCGTTTGTCGATGAAAAAATATCCTCGGTGATGATAGACCATTTTGAGGGACAATATCAAGTTGCAAAGCAGACGATAAAAGATGAGTTTTGCAAGCAAATTCTGTATATCGCCGGTAAGCGGGACGGATTTGTAACAGATATGCGACTTGCGGCGATTAAGAAACTAAAAGATGAGCTTTCAGTTGACCTTAAAATAAGGTATGCTGATTTCAGCGAAAAAAAGGCGCGCAGGATTGCCTTTAAACACGGTGAAGAAGCGGATGTTATAGTTTGCGCTTCCGACCTTATGGCAATTGGCGTTAAGAGCGCACTAAAAGAGATGGATATATTCCGTCCTGTATGTGGGTTTGATGGTATTCGCCTTATGGGGTATGCCGGCGAGCGGATGTATACCTGTAAACAGGATTTTTTCAACATTTCAGAGGTTGCTGTTCTCGAGATGCAGCGGCTGATTTCTGGCGAAAAAGGACGCAGTAAAATATTAAATCATGATATAATAAGAATGGATTATACCGACGTTATATTGTAAAGGGTACAGTTTAAGTTTATAAACTAATTAAAACGGAGGACTTTTTTATGGTTACAAAGATTGAAAGTATTTTAGGGAAGAAGATAAGCGACGCTAAAAATGAAGAGGTGTATATCGCACTTCTAAATTTGACAAAAGAGATGGGAGCAAATAGAAACGTTAAGAGCGATGGTAAAAAACTCTACTATATTTCAGCGGAGTTTCTTATTGGAAAACTGCTCTCAAATAACCTGATAAACCTCGGTATCTACGACGAAGTTGCAGAAACGCTCTCACAAAATGGAAAACTTCTCTCGGAAATAGAGGAGCTCGAGCCAGAACCATCACTTGGCAACGGTGGTCTTGGAAGGCTTGCCGCTTGTTTTCTCGATAGCATAGCAAACCTAAACCTAAATGGCGACGGTGTTGGCCTCAATTACCATATGGGGCTATTTCGTCAAACCTTTAAAGATAATATGCAAAAAGAAGTTCCAAACGAGTGGATTGATAAGAACAGCGTTTTGAATGAAACCGATTTTAGCTGTCTTGTCAAATATAAGGACTTTACCCTGAAAGCTAAAATGTACGACATAGATATCTTTGGAAGCGATAATATTGCAAACAAACTGCATCTATTTGATGTGGAAACTCTCGATGAGAGCATTATTGAAAAGGGAATAACTTTCGATAAAACAGAGATAGAAAAAAACCTCACGCTATTTTTATACCCAGATGACAGCGACAAAGCGGGGCACCTGCTTCGTATCTATCAGCAGTATTTTATGGTGAGTTGTGGTGCGCAACTTATTCTCAAAGAGCTTGAGGATAAGGGACAGGATTTTAGAAACCTCAGTGAGTATGTTGCAATTCAGATAAACGACACCCACCCCTCGATGATTATCCCCGAGATGATAAGGCTACTTGTCGAAAAGGGTATGAGCTTTGAGAGTGCGGTGAGTGAAGTTTCAGAAACATGCGCCTACACAAATCACACTATTTTAGCAGAAGCACTTGAAAAATGGCCGCTTAAATACCTTGAAACCGTTGCGCCAGCTATTGTGCCGATTATCCTGAAACTCCACAAACAGGCGAGCGAAAAATATCCCGATGCCGAGCTTGCGATAATTGATGAAGATGATACCGTCCATATGGCGAGAATGGATATGCATTATGGCAAGAGCATAAACGGCGTTGCACATCTTCACACAGAGATACTAAAAGAAACAGAACTTGCGCCTTTCTATAAGATTTACCCACAGAAATTCAACAATAAAACAAACGGAATTACCTTTAGAAGGTGGCTAAAACATTGCAATAAACCTCTCACATCGCTTATTTTAAGCAAGCTCGGAGAGGGAAGCGAAGAGATTTTCAAAAGCAATCCGAAGTTGCTTGAAAAGCTCAAAGATTATATCGACGACAGCGAATTCCAAAAAGAGATTTTATCGGTAAAACAGCAAAATAAACTGGCGCTAAAGGAGTATATCAAGAATACTCAGGGAATTGATATCGATGAAAACTCGATTTTTGATATTCAGATTAAGCGTCTGCACGAGTATAAACGCCAACAGATGAATCTGCTATATCTGATAAACAAATATTTCGAGATTAAAAGTGGCAAAATACCAACTCGTCCGATTACCGCAATTTTCGGTGCGAAAGCGGCTCCGGCTTACACAATAGCTAAAGATATTATCCATGCTATTCTTTGTCTATCACAGGTTATAAACGAGGACACAGATGTTTGTGGCCATCTAAATGTTGTGATGATTGAAAACTATAATGTTTCAGCTGCTGAAAAGCTTATCCCTGCTTGTGATATATCAGAGCAGATTTCGCTCGCTTCAAAAGAGGCATCAGGTACTGGCAATATGAAGTTTATGCTAAATGGCGCAGTGACGCTCGGAACGATGGACGGTGCGAATGTTGAAATATTTGATAATGTTGGTGAAGAGAATATCTATATCTTCGGAAAAGATAGCGATACCGTTATAGAGCTTTATCAAGAGGAGAGCTACAAAGCTGTTGATTACTTTATTGAAAATGAGAAAATTCGCGAGATAATAAACTTTTTAATCACCCCAACTATGCTAAAAGTCGGAAATGCTAAAATGCTCCTTCGTCTGCACGCAGAGCTCATTCAAAAAGACTATTTCATGACACTGCTTGACTTTGAAGAGTATATTGAAGTTAAAGATAGAGCTTTGGCTGACTTCGAAAATAGAGAAGAATGGGCGAAAAAGATGATTATAAACACCGCAATGGCGGGATTCTTCTCATCGGACAGGACTATAAAGCAATATAACGACGATATTTGGAAGATTTAATTTAATTCTACAAATCAAACCCCCACTACCTTAAAAAATAGGCGTGGGGGTTTACTTTTTGGGGTTTAGGTGATGTTTTTGGTAGTGTGCGAGGAAAAGCGCCCGCCTGCACCCGACGGATTTTATCCGTCGAAGCCACTTCGTGGCTTGTCGCCGACCTTCGGTCGGCGAGTGCAGGCGGGCGCTATCTGAACGCTCGACCTAAAAATTCAAATAAATAAACCTATATTTCTGCAAAACCCTATCTTGCTCTGCCGTAAATAGAAGTTATCTCGGCGATTTCCTTTGCAAACTGCTTTGTGAAAACCTCTTTATCCGCCCTCCAAAGCCAGTTACCTCCAAGGGTAGATGGTGTATTAATCCGCCCCTCTGCGCCGAGCGATAGCCAATCCGCCATAGGTATGATACAGCTATCTGCAACGCTTGCAAAACAAGCCCTTATCATAGTGCGAACAAAATCATCGCCCTCTTTTATATCAAGATACTTCTTGCAAAACTTCACATCTCTCTTTGAAGCTGTTTTCTCAAAGTCGGCGGTGGTGGTGTTATCATGAGTGCCTGTGTAAACCACGCAGTTTCTGCTGTAGTTGTGCGGGAGATAATCGCTCTCTTCCCTTGAATCAAAAGCAAACTGCAAAACCTTTGTGCCGGGATACCCTGATTGCCTGAGCATTGCGTGGACATCGGGAGTTAAAAAACCAAGATCTTCGGCGATTATTTCCATATCGGGAATTGCTTCCTTAAGTGCATCGATAAAAGCGCCACTTGGTCCTATTCTCCAACGCCCATCTTTGGCGGTTTCAGCTTCTGCATCTATTGCATAGTACCCAGCAAACCCTCTGAAATGATCAACACGGACAACATCGTAAACACTGCAAGCGTGTTTCATACGCGCTATCCACCACTCATAACCTGTCTGCGAATGGTAGTCCCAGTCGTAAAGTGGGTTGCCCCAAAGCTGACCGTCTTCTGAAAAAGCGTCGGGCGGACACCCAGCAACTTCTGTTAAGTTGTTGTTTTCATCAACCTGAAACAGCTCTGGCTCTGCCCATAAATCGGAGGAGTCTGGAGATATATATATAGGAATATCGCCAATAATTTTAACTCCTTTTTTGTTTGCATATTTTTTAAGAGCGCTCCATTGCTTATAAAACAAAAACTGAGCCACCTGCCAAACAATTATATCTGAGCGAAGCTCTTTTTTAGCCTCACTTAAAGCCTTTTCATCACGATTTCTAATATCAGCATCCCACAGAGTGAACGAAACGTGGTCGTTTTTCTCCTTTAGCGCCATAAAAAGCGAGTAGTCAGGCAGCCAGTGTGCGTTTTCTTTTTTAAACTTCTTAAACTTACTGCCGTTTAAATTAATCCGCCCCGCCGCTTTGCTGAGCAGATTTTTCCTATTTTTAAAAAGCTTGAAATAATCGATAGTTGTATCGTCATCTCCAAAATCAGCAGACAAAACCTCTTCTTTTGTTAAAAGCTTATCGCGAACAAGCAAATCTAAATCGATATAATAGGGGCTTGCGGCAAACGCAGAAAAACTCTGATACGGGCTATCGCCGTAACCTGTAGGGCCAAGTGGCAAAATCTGCCAATAGCTCTGTTTGCTCTTCTTTAAAAAATCAACAAAATCAAATGCCGCCGCACCAATAGTTCCAATTCCATGGGGGGATGGCAATGAAGAAATAGGCATTAAAATTCCCGCTGCTCTCATGATTGGTGTCCGTCCTCTCGCTCATAATTTATATAAGATTATTTTACCATAAAACAGCTGTTTACACAATGATTTTTACCTACTATAAATGCGGTTATCTAGTAAAAAAAGCAATCTTTTAAAGATTGCTTTTTTTAGTTTATTCTCTGTTAATTGTAAATACCTGTCGGAGGGGAGATAACAGGGCTTGTCGGCGAAAACGGTGAAATAATGCTATACCCCACAGAGTGGTTTTCGCTACCGATATAACTTGTGACGGAAGTGCTGTCAAACACGCTATTTGTATTAAGGTTTATATCTACTGTGAGGGTATAGTCGCCGATATCTGTGGCGGTATTGCCGCTTATCGTGTAGTGGACGCCCTCAGTAAGGGTTGCACCGCCAATTCGAGCATCCACCATTTGGGTCTGCTCTTTGCCTGTGTAGGTTAAAATCGGGCTCGGTGTTAACGAAACAGTTGGCGTTACTACTGACATGGCTATTTTAGCATATAGCTGATTATCAAAATCACTTGAAATCTCTCTTGCTGTTGCATCTCTGCTGTTGTCTCCCGCTGTAATCGATACGCTGTAAAACGGAGTTGACGAAGATGCTGGAATGGTGAAATTGGCTTCTTCTAAAATATAAAAAGCTGCTGTTCTATTGTCATCAAAACCTGCCGTAGCGGTTATACTGCCGCCGTTTATGGTAATACTACTGCCAATTCCATATCCACTGCTACCTGTTGCGGTAACTACCTCACTACCTTCACCGCCTATCGCGATTATCTCACCACCCGAAACGACTATGCTGCCAGCGGTATTATCCTGTCCGCCGCCGATTCCTGAGGGGGCAATACCATCATAGATTACAGTTCTACCGCCTACCCCAGTTACCTCACCGCCGGCAATAGTTATGTTACCGCCACCACCGCCGCCGCTAAGGGATGTTCCGCCGCCGCCAATGCCGGCGCCGCCACTGCCTCCCTGTGCAGTAACAATACCGCCGGATATCGTTATATTGCCGCCGGAGTTCTCTTCTGCGCCGCCAATGCCTGCGCTATTTCGACCACCTGCTGCGAAAAGAGAACCGGTTGATAATTCTTTAATATTTACAGTGGCTATATTGCCACCGCTATTCTGCACCTGCAATCCTGCCTTTAGGTCCCCGCTTTTTAGGGTGCTTGTCCCCTGCAAAATAATATTTGCAACAGCAGTGTTTTGAATATCAAAAGCGCAAGCCCTGGATATATCGGAAACGTCTATACTCAGATTATTAAAACTAATATCATGCTCACCGCTTAGAATTGTAACGGTGTTTTTTGTGGTGTCCCCTGTAAGGGTTACAGTACCTGTATAGTCTGACCAGGTTGTGTTGTCATAAGAAATTTGGGTTGCTCCGCTGTTTTCTCGAAGAAAGAGGGGGGTGCCCATAAGATTTTCAAAAGGGTTGTCACTCTGTGGATAGATAGCGCCACTACCGATTATATTTGATAAGGTGTTTATCGTGCCGTAGTTATAGATAGTGCCGTTGTTTACAACACCACCATAATCACTGATATTTAAAATACCGCCGACCTCAACCACGAGATTTTTGCCATTTTCCACTGTGAGAGTTTTTCCGCTCTCTATCGAAAGGGTTTTTCCGCTCGGTATCAGAATGTCTTGCATAAGAGTTAGCGAGTTTGTTTTGCTATATAAAGCGCCGTTATTTCCTTCAAAAATAATTCCCGACCAGTTTAAAATATCGCTTTTATCCGAAATAGAGGTTGCCTTAATAAATGCATTGCCGGTATCGGTTGTTTTAAAACTGCCACTGTTAGCAGCGCCGCCAATTCCAATGCCAATACCGCTTGTTGCCGATATGTTGCCACCGGAAATAATTATATTGCCTAAATCTCCGATATTGTCACCACCTCCGGCGCCGATAGCTGCACTGTGCTCGCTTGTTGCTATAATATTGCCCCCTGTAATGGTTATTTCTCCCGAAGACCCACCGGATCCAACGCCTCCGCCGGATCCGCCGCCAATACCTGCACCGGCAACTTGATTTCTGCCACCTGTTGCAATTATATTGCCGCCGGAAATTTTTATAGTTCCACCATCCGAACCGCTTCCGCCGCCGATACCTGCGCCTTTGCCAATTACAGGATCAACACTATTTTCGCCGGTTGCTATTATGGTGCCGCCGGTTATGGTTATATTGCCACCTGGGCTACCTTGTCCGCCGCCAATTCCGGCGGCAGTGCTCCTTACCTTTGCAGTTACCATTCCTCCATGAATATTGATAATATTAATTCCACTGGTGGCTCCATTGCCACTGCCGATACCTGCGCCATTATTTCCGCCTACTGCTGTTATATTGCCGCCATAGATATTGATGGTGCCACTGGCGCCACCTTTGAGAGGATCTCCGTCAGAATTTCCGCCTCCAATACCCGCAGAGCCCAAAGCGCCGGATGCATATATCGTGCCGCCATAGATATTGATATTACCACCGTCATACCACATGCTACCGCCAATACCGGCACCGCCACCAATGCCACTTTCTAAATCAATCTGCAACTCACCGGTGGACTGCGCGGTTATATTAACTGTGGCGGTTTGGCTACCATCAGTTTGCACCTGAATACCAGCTCTGCCCTTTCCGCTTTTAAGTTCATTTGTGCCGTGCAGAGTTATATTTGCCGTTGCTGAGCCTGCAATTTCAAAGGCACATGCCCCATCGATGCTCTCTACATCTATATTCACCCCATTTAGGGTTATATTTGCAGTAATCCCACTTTGCACCAATATAGTGTCTGTCGTTTCGGTATCTATGTCAGCGTTTGAAATAGTGAGATTTGTCCCTTTCAAAATAGTCAGCTGATTTACCCCCGCAATAGTTGGGTGGGCGCCATATGAATAATCAATTCCGTATGTTCCCCCAAGCACAGTAAAATCACCTGTATCCGCCGCCGATAGGTAGGTTGGGAATATCCCAACTGCCATAATAAATACCATAAATAGCGCTGTAATTTTCTTGAAAGCATTTCGCATTTTTAAAAACCCCTTAAACTTAAATTATAACCCTTGCAATTTGTACTTCGAGTGTATAGAATTATTAACCAATAAATTTCACTTTACTAATTCTTCTGATAAAACTCCATCGATTTGATATCAACCTCTTATTATCTGTTGCGGTTTAATCAAAAGAGCTGTAAACATTATTTATTTTATCATTTTTAGATAATATTTACAAGCTACTTTGCGTCGATTTTATTTGTTGTGGCAGAAAATTTCCACTAATAATCTCACCGAGCGCTATTTTCAAATCAAGGTAGCGGCGCAAAACTTGTAAGCTGATAAAAAGCAGAGAAATAAACGCATAATTATCGACTTTTCTCTCTCTATCTGTTATTATCTTAAGTATAAATCAATATTAAAGGCAATTCGAGAAAAAATCGGTAAAAATATCGGGGAGCGCATCGATGTTGTGATAGAGGTTTTAGATTAATATATTAAATTTGTGGAGGAGCGCAAAATGGGCGCACATAGTATTTACACATTCAAATGGAACGAGATGAAAAAACTCTATATAGCAAAAGCCGTGAGAAAAGACAGAACAGAAGTCGAGGTTTTGCAGATAATCTGCTGGCTTACAGGCTACACCATTGACGACCTCGGAAAACTCGGCGATGATGTTGATATGACGGCTTTTTTTGGTGGCGCACCAAACCTCAACCCAAACAGAGAGCTTATAAAAGGCTCTGTATGTGGCGTGAAAATTGAGGCGATAGACGAGCCTTTGATGAAAGAAATCCGCTACCTTGATAAGCTGATAGACGAGCTCTCCAAAGGCAAGGCGATGGAGAAAATTTTAAGAAAGTAGGGAGTTTAAGTTATGGGCAAAATCATAGTATTATTTGAAGTAAAACCCACAAAAGAGGGGATGGAAAAATATTTAGAGATGGCGGCTATGCTAAAGCCAATGCTCAGCAGTGCAGAGGGATTCATAAGCGCTGAGAGGTTCCAGAGCCTTAATGAAGAGGGCAAACTGCTCTCGATGAATGTTTGGGAGAGCGAAGAGGCGATTGAGAAATGGCGCAACAATTTACAGCACAGAATGAGTCAAGCCGAGGGTAAAAACAAGCTTTTTGAGAGCTATAAAATCACCATCTGCGAAGCAATTCGCGAATACACAGACACCGCGCGAGATGGCGCCCCCGCCGACTCAAACGCATATCTGTTATAAAATCTTTAGTCTTCACCGACTATCGTTTAACAGAGATTGGAGAAAAATATGAAAAATTTTGATGTATTAAATGAGCTTTCAAAGGAGCAACTCATAGAGCTGATTGAAATATATTCGGTAAATTGGTTGGCGATGGATGGTGTTTGGTTTCAATCAATAGAGAGAAAACTTGGCATGGACGAAGCTATCTACCATGACAAAGAAGCATGGAGTAGGTTTACTGTTATCGAAGCACAACGCATTAAAAAATTCTTGAATTTGCCTGATAATTCGGGGCTTAACGGCTTGAAAAAAGCATTGTCACTGCGTTTTTACGCAAATATCAACAAGGACGAAACAGTCATTGAGGGCAACACTTTGATATACAGCGCCATTGACTGTAGAGTTCAGCGGGCACGTGAGCGAAAAGGGATGGAGTTTCATCCATGTAAAAGCGTCGGGATAATTGAGTACAGCGAATTTGCAAAGGTGATAGACAGCAGATTTGACTGCAAATGTGTCAGTTGTTATCCTGATATCACCGACAGTTCTTGTTGTTGCAAATGGCAATTCACTTTGATTGAGTAGATTTTAGAGGGATGTTTTTATGATAATAAGTGCAACAAGGCGCACCGATATACCCTCTTTTTATGGCGAGTGGTTTGTAAACCGCCTTAAAGAGGGTTATTTGCTTGTTCAAAATCCATATAACAACAACCGCTATTCAAAAGCCTATCTCACACCGACTGATGTCGATATTATAGTATTTTGGACGAAAAATCCAATACCTTTTTTGAAATATCTGAAAACAATCGACGAGATGGGTTACAGCTACTATTTCGAGTTCACCCTAACCCCCTACGGCAAAGAAACCGAGCGGAATTTACCCGATAAAGAACTGCTACTTGAGAGTTTTATAAATCTTTCTAAAAAACTCGGCAGTCACCGCATGGTTTGGCGGTACGACCCGATTATAATCGATGAAAACTACACGATAGACTACCATAAAGAGCGATTTTCCTACATGGCAAACAAACTTCGCGGAAGCAGTGAGCGATGTGTTATAAGTTTTGTCGATAGCTACAAAAATGTCGCGGCGAGAATGGGAGTCGGCAAAGCCTTCCATATGAGCTCGCAAAATATCCACAAACTTGCGGAGATTTTCGGGAAAATAGCAAAGGAAAACGGGTTTGAAATCTATACCTGCGCCGAGAAAATAAACCTTGAACAGTACGGTATTAAACACGGCGCATGCATCGACAAAAGCATTATTGAAAAGATTTTAGGGTGCCGTATTATCGATGGCAAGGACAAAAACCAACGCCCCGAATGCCTCTGCCTTCCGAGCATTGACATTGGAACGTATAACTGTTGTGGCAACGGTTGCAGTTATTGTTATGCACTGCAAAACGAGAAAACCGCAGTTTTAAATATGAGAAAACACAATCCACACTCGCCTGTGCTTATTGGCGAGGTCAACACCAGTGCGATTATAACCGAGAGAAAACG